>JBGTNK010000249.1:0-2030 GCA_041743125.1 Chitinophagaceae bacterium | reverse complement strand
TGGAAAAAGAGCCCAACTCTCCCAGCAACACCGGCAGGCTTTTGCTGCCGGCAGAAGTCCTGAACCTGGCAATAAGTAGCGAAAGCCTTTCCTTGTATAAAGGAATATCTTTTTCATTCGCATCACTTTCACCCTGGTGCCATAGAATGCCTTTTATAGTTCCATATCGCTGACCAATTTCCAATTTCTTCAAAAAGTTGGAAAACAGTTTTACATGCCGGTGTACCGAATCTCCCAGCCACTGGCTGATTGAACTTCCGCCCACGGCCGTGGGAATCAGCAAAATTGAAATATCAGCAGGAATACTTTTAAGAACCGTTGTTCCAAAAGAATAACCACAATCAAGACCTGTGAGATTGGGCTCATAGAAATGCAAGGGCTCTTTGGCTATGATCAGTTGACCGTCTTTATTAATGGTCAATAATCTTTTATCAGCTAAAGTGTCTTCCGGTTCTACCAACCCACGTCCTGCCATATTGGATTGACCGGCTAAAATAAATACCCACACTTTTTTCTTATTTTTTACCTCCCTTGCCATTTCCGTTTCCTTTGGAAAATTCATGGTTCTGTCAGCGGGTTGACTATTGCCTGTTATCAAATAGAAAAAACAAAATGCAAATAAAATGGCTTTCATGTGGATCGGTTGCTTATTCAAAAAACGGAATACCGGGGATGGCATATTTCTTCATTGCTTCTTCATTTATCTCAACACCAATACCTGGTTTTTCAGAAACGGTAATAAAACTATTTTTCACCCATTCTCCATCGTAGTGAATAATTTCTTTAAACATCGGATCGGTATGAAAATAAGATTGCCACTCAAGAATCAAAAAATTTGGAACAGAAGCACATACATGGCAGGAGGCCATAGCACCCAAAAAGGAAGCTACCATATGCGGTGCAAAAGGAGTGTAATATAAATTAGCCAGGTTGGCTATCCTTTGTCCTTCACCCAATCCTCCCGCTTTTTGCAGGTCAGGCATCACAATATCCACGGCGCCTAATTCAAGCATGCGCCTGAAGCCATGGGCCAGGTAATGATTTTCACCGGCAGCAATGGGTGTACTGGTGGACTCCGTGATCAATTTATAGGCTTCTACATTTTCTGCCGGAATGGGCTCTTCAAGCCACAACAAATTAAGCGGCTCCAGCCTTTTAGCAACTGCCTGCGCTGTAACAGCATCATACCTGCCATGCATATCCACAAGGATATCTATGTTAGGTCCAACTGCCTCTCGTGCCGCAGCAATCTGGTCGTACATTCTTTGCAATTCGGCGGGGCCTGCTGTCCAGTTATAGGCATCATATTTATTGGGATCATTGGCCTGGTCCAAATCAAATTTCATGGCATTGAATCCCATCTTTTTTGCATTCAATGCCGCATCTGCAAAATCTTTTGGTATCGGTAAATTGCGTTGGTATAATGCGGTGTCATTATAAACCCTGATCTTATCACGAAATTTTCCTCCGAGCAATTGATAAACCGGCAACTTTAATGCTTTGCCTGCCAGGTCCCATAAAGCCGTTTCAATAGCTGAAAGGACAGCTACATACATTCCTGATTGTGCACCCTGGAAAAATCCTGAGCGGCGAATGTCTTCAAACAGGCGGTGAACATTCAACGGATTTTTTCCTTTGATCCTGGCACCGAAATTTTTTACCAGGTGATAGGTGCCGGGAATTGCATCTACTCCCTCTCCGCATCCCCAGATATCCTGGTTGGTATATATTTTAACAAAAAGACTTCCTTTTACATAACCGCATTTGACATCCGTTATTTTTAAATCGGACGGGGGTGAAGACTTCGGCGTTTTTTCTATCGCATTTTCAAAACCCTGTCCAAAAGTAGCAAGCGAAGCAAATGGAGTCACTGCAGCCGCTATTGCAGCTTTGGTGATAAAGGAACGGCGTGAGTTGGAATTTGACATGATTTATAATTTTTTATGATATGCTGTTATTTAAATGTTGAAGTTGATGAGTCGAAAAAAGTAACGGACATTTATAATTGATGAATGGATATCGTTCCTGCA
>JBGTNK010000248.1:0-1899 GCA_041743125.1 Chitinophagaceae bacterium | reverse complement strand
TATTTTCTGTAACGTTTTTGAAGTACGGGTGTCTATATCATTAATAAAGTAGGGTTGGTTTTTTTCATATACCGGGGATGTTGTGATAGATAAATTGACAAACGGCATTAATTCCCCATCCGGAAGAAATTCCCTGACGGAACATCTGAATCCCCGTTTATCAACATTTTCAAGGATTGTAAATCCCGGAACATTTCGATCTGAACTGACTGTATAATCCCAAACTGTAAATTGCGGATATACATCAATATGATCCCATTTCAAGGGTTTCGCCGGAGGATTCTTAAATGTGGTTAAAAAAAATCCGAACATTTCACCCAAGCCAGAGGTAGAATGTTCTCCATCATAAATTTTGTAGTCGTAATTATCCATAACCCGGGGCCAGATCCTGTTTAAGTCCTCATGGTAACTGCGAATAAAATCCTTGTCGCCATAATTGAGGCGTAGTTTCATGCCGCCATAATTCTTATGCATATCAATGTGGCGATATTCAACCGGTAAATCTTTAGGGCCCACTTCAAATTCAGCAGAGCCGCAAAAATTTCCTGCTGCTGAAAATAATTGAGGATACTTTCCACCGATCCACCAGGTCATAAAACCTCCCATAGAAAGACCGGAAATGGCCCTGTGTTCTCTGTCAGCAATTGTATTATAGTGGCTATCTATATATCCAATGAGTTCAGGATAATAAATTGGAAACTGCCGGTAAGTTTCTACCGGTCCGATATTGTAAGGCCGCACATAATATTTTTCATCAGGGCTTCTGTTATACCCGTCTGACTTAACTACAATAACATCATTGTTGGAAACAAAATTTGCAATATTGTCCCCCTTGTTTTCATCGCCTTTATCAAAATCTGCATAATGGTCGCTGCTTCCGAAAGAACGTTGTGACCAACCATGCATAAAATAGATTACGGCATATTTTTTTTGGGGGTTTTCAAAATAGCGTGGAGGTAAAAAAATCCGGTACTGCCTCATCTCTCCAAACACATTGCTGTAATGCCTTGAATCAATAATGGAAACATCGCCTGAATTCTGGCCGCTGCTGTGAAATGAGAATGCTAACAACAGGAAGAAGGAAAAAAAAAGTACAGATTTGTTCATCGGTTGCCGCATTAATTTTTAGTGATATTATCTCATCATTATGCCTGCTGCCACAGCTCCTGAATCTTTTGTAAATCCTTTTTCATAGCTTGAAAAACAAGTTTTTTATCACAGGTAAGTTTGGTGGCTCCATGTTCAGCTCCTCCCAGCGGATATTCCAGGTGAAGAGAAACCGGGACCTGAATCTTGTAGTGTTTCAATAATTTAAAATAGCTTTTAAAATCCACCATGCCTTCTCCAATTGGAGTATCCTGCACCATCCATGCGCCATTTTTGTTCTCCCATTTAAAGTCCTTAATTGCCAAAGTTTTGATTTGATGTTGTATAAGGCGTAATCCATTTTTCCAGGACAAGCCGCCTTCAACAACTGCATGGCGGATATCGTATTGAACTCCCATGTGCTTTTGTTCAGAGCTTTTTAGCAGTTCCCGCAATTCCCATATCGAAGATCCCAAGGAAGTCCCGGCATGATTTTGATAACATCCCGTTAATCCCAGCTTTTTATTCAGCAGGCTCAGGTCCTTCACTTTTTGTTGGAAATCCAGGATGGATTCCGGAATGGATTTATCATCAGGATAGTTAAACCAGTTCATGCGATAAAAATGAATACCCTGTTTGGCAGCAACTTCTAAAATATTGCGATCTGTATTGTTCGCCGCATCCCGGATCGCAGTTACCATCATCAAAGGAGCCAGGCCCATCTTGCGCATCGCTTCAACAGCACGGGGCAAATCGTCTTCCACCCGCTCGGGTAAAACATGGCCGTTGGGTCGCACTGATAGGTCCACACCA
>JBGTNK010000247.1:0-8810 GCA_041743125.1 Chitinophagaceae bacterium | reverse complement strand
CTTATTACCAATCTGAGGTAAATGTTTACCGGCCGGATTCATAACTACATCACCCGCTTTTCCATCTGATTTCATTGTTGACCCATCTTCTAATTTAAATTCACCTTTCAAATCTGTCATAAATACAGCAACACTTTCAGGATGGTAATGCATCACTGACTTTTCCCCGGCGCCATACTTTATTCGCAATACCCGAACCTCATTATTTTCTAAAATAACTTTGTAATGCTTTGCATCAGCCTTTACAGGATCCTGAGCTTGTAACAAAGAAGCAGGAAGGCAAAGAAAAATGGCTATAATCACGACTGCTATTAATTTTAATTTTTTCATGAGAATTTTTATTTAATGTGATGATGAATAAATTCTAACACGTAAACTGCATGAGTTTGCTGCTCTTTCCTATGGGAAAGATTCACTTGCACCAACATGGTATTCCCATTCATGCTAAATTCAAATAAGCGGAAACAAAATATCCTATGGCAGGAGAAACCATTTTTTCTCATATTCAAGTTTTGATTTTACAGAAGTTGTGATTTACGAGAAACGTTCAAAAACGAGCAGGATATAATAAATTTAACACAATAATTCAATGAAATATTCAATTAAGGAAGAACAGAGCAAAAAATTGTCCGAATAAGTGTTTTATTTACCTGGGAAAGGAAAAGAAGGTTTAAGAAAGAGAGTAAAAAAATTCCTGGCAGCCGAAATATAATATGGGCAAATGTTATTTGCCTGGTGAAGTGCCCTCATAATTCTAAATAAAGATGAAAGCTGGGAATTGCCGGAAAACTAATTTACAATAGTGAGTACATTTAAGGAGTATCTTTCTCAATACAAAGGTTAGCCCTCCTGACCCATCCATAAAGCTCCTCCTACAGTATTTCTATTAGCGCCGGTAACGGAAGAAAAAACGTTTATTTCTTCACGCCAGCGCAACACACCTATAAGTGCCATGATCAATGCTTCTTTATATTTAACCAGGTTTCCATCAGGAGTGATCACTTCAATGTTCAATTCATTTAATTGCACCTGTATCCTTTCTACAAGAAAAGTATTAAAAGCGCCGCCACCAGTGCAGAGAAGTTTGAAACCCGGGTACCGATCCCCGAAAATGCCAGATGTGTTAATCGCTTTTTTTATTTGCAGGGCAATGTGTTCAGTGTATGTTCTGAGAGCATCATGAATTCCGCAGCCCGCATTTTTTAAAATTGGATATACTTTTTCTGGTCCGAAGTCATTTGATAAAGTCTTTGGCCCGCGATATTGGTAAAAATCCAATTCATTTAATTTTTCTAAAAGCTCATGTTCAATTTTTCCGGAGGCAGCTAAATGTCCACCTTCATCATATTTTTTACCTGCATCTCCCGCCAGCATATTCAACACCCGGTTCGCTGCACATACATCAAAAGCTATATACTGATCGGCATTGAAAGATATATTGGCAATACCCCCCAGATTCAGGAAATAATCGTAATCGCCCAATAACCATTTTTCTCCAATAGGTACAATGGGAGCCCCCTGGCCACCCAAGGCCACATCAATTGACCGCAGATCAGAAACTACGGGTAATTGAGTGACGGCAGCAATGGCGGCTCCATCCCCCAATTGTGCAGTCATTTTATGGTGGGGCAAGTGAAAGGTTGTATGCCCGTGAGAAGCAACCAGGGCTACCTGGTATTGCAATTGATGTTCTTCAATAAAACGGTTGACTTCAAAACCAAGATAATGGCCATAGGAAACATGCAGTAACTGGTAATCCAGCGCCGATAAGGCAGTAGCGGTTTTCAATTTATCTATCCATTCCTGTGTATAGGAATAACAATCTGCTTTTTTAATTTCGTAACTCCATTTTCCACCATTTTCATGCAACTCTGCAAAAACAATATCCAGTCCGTCAAGGGAGCTTCCGCTCATTAATCCAATTGCCCGGTAAACCATTAAAGTGATTTTAGATTAGATTTGCCAAAAGTAAGGGAAGAAGGTTTAAATTTTTGAACACCTGAGTTTATATCCCTTCAAGATTTTACTCAATGGTATTATAACCATAAATCAAAAATGATAAACCATAAACTTGCAAAAACATGGTTATTAATTTAAGTGAGCAACATAGCCTGATCAGTAATTGGATCGGTGAACTCAGGGATGTTGAGATACAAGTTGACCGAATGAGGTTTCGACGCAACCTGGAAAGAATTGGTGAAGTGGCGGCTTATGAAATAAGCAAAGTATTGCCCTTTGCTGAAAAAGAAGTGCAAACTCCTATGGGAATTGCCACCTGCAAAATATTACAAAACCACCCTGTGCTGGCTACTATCATGCGTGCAGGACTGCCGCTACACCAGGGCTTATTAAATTTTTTTGATAAGGCTGATAACGCATTTATCTCTGCCTACCGAAAACATAACCCTGACGGAAGTTTTGAGATCAGTCTTGATTATATATCCTGCCCTGAGTTAGAGGACCGGGTAGTTATTGTATCAGATCCCATGCTGGCCACCGGATCTTCTCTTGTTAAGACAATTCATTTTTTAAAGGAAGAAGGGAAACCAAAAGAAATTCATATTGTAGCTGCCATTGCCTGTACAGTTGGGATTGAATACGTGAAAAGAGAAGAACCATCCGTAACGATCTGGTGCGGGGATATTGACGATGAACTAACGGCAAAAGGATATATAGTTCCCGGCCTTGGTGATGCCGGTGACCTGGCTTACGGTGTTAAGGTTCAAATGTAAGCAGAGGCATCAAGGTTTAAAGAAAAGGTTCAAAGATTGTTGAGCCAGCGAAATGATATAATGTATTGTTTTCTTAAAGCAGCATTCAACCCCTTTCACAAGTCTTTTATTTGTTGTATTTTCCCGTTTCGGTCCTATTTTATCAATTTATTTCCCGACAGAACTGAAAAAAAATTAATATCTGAATTCCCTGTATTAAACCCTTCGGCTTCGGTTTGCAGACAGTTTGAAAAGTGAAAAAAATTAATTGCTGAAATGAAAAAAATTCTCTCTCTACTGGTTGGTTGTGTAGCAGTGGTAAGTATATCAATCGCTCAGGATCCTAATTTTTCGCAATTTTTTGCTTCTCCTCTTACTATGAACCCGGCAATGACCGGAAAGTTTGATGGCGTTTATCGCTTTGCCGCAAATTACAGAAATCAATGGCCCACCATAAGCAATGCCTATACTACAATGACCGCTTCATTAGATATGGGAATATTAAAAAACAGGGTTCCGGATTTCGATCAATTTGGCGTGGGTTTTATGGCTTATAGCGACAAGGCCGGAGATGGTGCCCTAAACAGTACCTATTTTGGTTTGTCACTCGCCTACCATAAAGCCCTGGATGAAAATGGTTATCATCAAATTGGAGCCGGATTCCAGGGAACCTATATGAACAAGCGGCTGAACACCAGTAAACTTTTATTTGAGGACCAACTGACCCCATTTGGATTTACGGGTGTAACGAATGAAAGTTTTTCTGCCAACCAGGTAAACCTGAATTATTTTGACCTCAATACAGGATTTATCTATAATGGAACTACAAATGGATATAATAATTTTTACCTGGGGGCATCCATGTATCATGTTAACCGGCCAAAGGAAAGTTTTCAGAAGGGAGATTTTGTCCTGAGTGCCAGAACAACCATCCAGGGAGGAGCCAGGATACCGGTTGGCACCTACAATTCTTTACACCTTGCAGCCAACCACAGTATGCAGGCGAAAGCTCAGAACACAATGATTGGCGGCGCTTTCAGTCTTAATGTAAATAATGATGAAGATAATCCAACCAATTTTTACCTGGGGACCTGGTATCGTTTAAAAGATGCTTTTATTCCCTATGTAGGATTGGAATTTGGGGAATGGCATTTCGGAGCTTCCTACGACGTTAATACCTCTTCTCTTAAAGCGGCATCCAACTCCAGGGGCGGCGTAGAAATTTCTATTATTTTTATAAAGAAGCCCACTGATCCCAATGCAAAAAAACTCAACTGTCCCAAATTTTAAGGATAGAGCAAATAGAAATGGTTGGATTCGGGATTGAATATCCCGGAGATCCAGATGCATTTTATCGTTGAGTAAAAATGATACTTTACAAAAGACTTTTCATAATCCTGGCATTGCATAATATTTCTATATAAACAATATATCCGGGACAGATACATATGCTCTTCCAATTCCAAAAAGTTGAGAAGGGAAGAAGCATTTATATTTTTATTAAAACGGGAAGAAGGAACCAGCAAAAGAGAGTAATCAAAATAATAGCCATGATATTTATCACAAAGCCGGCTTTTGTCATTTGATTCAACCGTATATGACCGCTGGCAAATACAATGGCGTTAGGGGGGGTACCCATCGGCAACATGCTGGCACAACTGGCAGCAAGGGTCATCGGAATACCCAGCAACAACGGGTTCATACCAATGGCATCAGCGAGGGAAGAAACGACCGGCGCAAAAACAATTACCTGGGCCACATTGCTCATCACTTCACTGAGAAACATAGTCACAATGGTTACCACCAAAACCAGTAAAAACTGATTGCCGGCAAAGCCTGACAGCCACTGGCCAAGCTGTTGCATTAGCCCGGCATTTTCTAATCCATTTGCCAATGAAATACCTCCGCCAAATAAAATAAGAATTCCCCAGGCCATTTTCTTTGTATCATCCCATTCCAATATTGAATCCCGTTTCTCTCCTTCTGCCGGGCAAATAAATAAAGCCAGGGCTCCCATTATTGCGATGATGGTATCGTTAAGTTTCATTACTGACTGTGCGGAATTTATTAAGTCTTTGGTGATCCATAACATGGCCGTTGAAACAAAAATAGCAAGTACTCTTTTTTCATTGACTGACACCCTGCCCAATTTTTCCAATTCCCCTTTTATTAATTGTTTGGTTGCAAAATCCGATTTGATACGATTCGGAAATAACCATTTTACCATTATCCAATATAAACAGATCAATAATAAAATAGCCAGGGGTGTGCAGATCAGCATCCAGTTGAGAAAATCTACATTGTATTGATATTTTTTTTCGATATAGGCCACGTACGCAACATTGGGCGGAGTACCAATAATAGTAGCGATGCCTCCTATGTTGGCTGCATAGGCAATGGCTAGCATGATCGTTAGTGAAAAATTGCTGATGTTACCAATACCCTTGTTGTTTTCTTTCATTACATGAATCACTGATACGGCTATAGGAAACATCATCATGGTTGTTGCTGTATTGCTCAGCCACATACTTAGTAACCCCGAAGCCAGTATAAATCCCAGGACGATCCTGTCTCCACTTGTTCCCGTAAGCCGGATAATATTCAGGGCAATCCTCCGGTGCAAATTCCACTTTTCAATAGCCAGTCCCAGCATAAAGCCGCCCATAAACAGGAATATAACCGGGTTGGCATAGGGAGCAGCGGTTTCTTCCATGGAAGCAATTTTCCATAGCGGAAAAAGTATCAATGGCAACAAAGCAACTACCGGCATAGCCAGTGCTTCTGTTACCCACCAGGTTATCATCAACCCTGCAACAGCTAACACCTTACAGGCATTAGCATCCACTCCGAATGGATTAAAAAAATAAAGAAAAAAAGCAACTGCTATGCCGGCAAATAAAGAAATGAATTTTATTCTTTGGAGAGAAATCTTAAACAAGCTGTCGGTTTTTGATGGTCAAGATACATCTTAGCTGTCAAAAAAATAATGCTGTAATAAAATCTTTAACTAAAGAAGCGGCTTACACAGAAACAATAACTGGATGTGCTCTTGTATACACTATTTAATCTTTCCGCTAACAAATGGATTTCCTTTTATATAAAACCGATAGGGTAATAAAGCATCTTCTCCCGCATAGTCCACTCCGATCCGGGGTGATGTAAAAATTTCTTTACTGGTAAATACAAGTCCGTCATCAGCGAGGAAAATACTTTTACCTGTTAATAATGTACCGCTGTCTGATGTATGAATACCCAAAGCCCGGGATACATTTCCTGGTCCCCGTGTCAAAGTATTATCCATTTGAAATTTCCCCGTTCGGAGAAGCATCGTATCTATTCCTTTTACGGGTTCCAGGGCCCGGATCAGGATTGCATGAGGAATATCTTCAGCATAAGTTACTACATTAAACAGGTGATGAATACCATAGCAAAGATATACGTAGGCTTTCCCTCCTTCACCATACATCACTTCATTTCGCTTCGTTCTTCTTCCTCCAAATGCATGCGAAGCCTTATCCGGTACACCATTATATGCTTCACATTCTACTATGCGGCCTGAAACCTCCTTATCATCTTTTTGAGTAACTAATAATTTCCCCATGAGCTCCCTTGCTATTTGTAAAACATTATCACGTTGATAAAATAATAATGGAAGTTTTTTGATCCTTGTCATTCTTTAAGAAGTTAAACGGCCCATATAATTTGCAACATATATATCACTCATTATTTATCGTTGTCTTTCCTATATTTACCGTTCAAATTTAAGTCTTGCTTAAAGAAATTGTAATAACCATCCAATCCTGGGGAGAAGCGCATCAATTTATATCAGAGCATAAGCTATGGAAATGGGTGATCATTCCGGGGCTGATCTATACTATCCTATTTATTACCGCCATGTATTTTTTTGGCCGGTCTGCCACGGCTGTTATAGAATACTTCACCCATATCATGCACCTTAGTGATTGGATTCAAAAATTTGAAAATAGTTTTTTAGGATTTCTCTTTACGTTCACAGGCATCATTCTTTGGATGGTCCTGATACAATTTTATTTTTCGTTTTTCAAATATATCTGCCTGATCATCGGTTCACCGGCATTTGCTTACCTCAGCAGGAAAACAGAGTTTATTATTGAAGGCAACGACCACACGCCATCCTGGTCTGAAATAAAATCTGAATGTGCCAGGGGCGCCTATATCGCTGTCAGAAATTGCGGATGGCAAACTATTTACCTGCTTGGACTCATGTTGTTATCCCTTGTTCCTGTTATAGGATGGATAACACCCCTGATGGTGCTGGGAGTAGAATGTTACTATTATGGATTCTCAATGCTGGATTATGGTCTTGCCAGGAATAAAGTCTCTGCATCAAAAAGCATTCAATTCATTACACAGCATAAAGGATTTGCAATTGGGAATGGGTTTTTATTTTATTTGATGCATGCTGCAATAGTTTTTGCCCCGGCTTATGCAATCATTGCAGGCACCCTGACTGCACATAAGGTAAAGAATATGTAGTACAGCTTCTAAACGCTGATACGCAGCGAAAACAAGACCGGCAATTTTTTTTTAATACAAATGATAAACTGCTTCATATGACTGGCCCGGTTTATTTGATCCCTTCTTTATTGGATGAAAATGGCTTGCATACCATTCCGCCGTATATAATTGAGGCCATTAAAAAATGCCAGGTTTTTTTTGTTGAGAATGAACGAACCTCCAGGCGATTTTTGAAACAATTATGGAAGGAAATAGTTATTGATGATTATGAATGGTTTCCTATTCATAAAACTGAGGAACAGGCCATCCAATCTTTTAAACAGAAAATAAAAGAAGGAAAAACAATAGGAATTATAAGTGAAGCGGGTTGTCCCGGTGTAGCTGATCCCGGCCAGATGCTGGTGGCAGTGGCGCAGGAAATGAATATGGAGGTGGTTCCCCTGGTTGGCCCCAATTCTATATTACTTGCCTTAATGGCCAGTGGGATGAATGGCCAGCAATTTCGTTTTTGCGGCTACCTTCCCATTGAAAATTCTCTGCGGCTGCAGGCCATTAAAGACATGGAAAATGAATCCAGGAAAAAAAATTGCACTCAAATTTTTATTGAAACGCCCTACCGTAATAATCAATTAACAGAATTGATTTTGAAAACAGGTCATGCGACCACCCGTCTTTGCATTGCAGCAGATATAACAGGAAAAACAGAATGGATAAAAACGAAAACCATCGCGGATTGGAAGAAAGAAAATATAAATATTCATAAAAGGCCCGCCATTTTCCTTATGCTGGCCTCTGATAATCTTCAAGGTTAAAATTTCTGCCCTCAAAAAAAGCCTGGCAGGTAAAAGGAGAAAATTAAAGCCTGTATGATTAATACCTGTTTTCCGGAGTTCTCATCGATATGATGCTATCCACAATATATCTTGAATTTCCTCTCCATGGAATCACACCATTGTATTCTTTATAATGCAGGTCAAAAATTTTTCCGCTGTTAACCTTGAGCACTTCAAATACTTTTTTGTCTTTGATCGAAAATTCAAACTCATTGGATTGTATAGCACCGGCAGTTTTGCTCCGGATTCCTTCCTGTATCAGCTTGCCTTCATAGGTTTTGAATAATTGCCCTTTTCGCACAGCAAAATTGAGGTACCCGGATTTTACCCCATCACTGGTATATGGAAAATAAAATTTCCAATATATGTACCCGGCAAAAATCAGGACCAGAATAATAACAAACGTTCGAAAAACTTTTTTCACACCGGATGTCTTTTGCCTCCCCGTTTTTAATTCTTCCATAAATAGTATTTATAACAAAAAATTTGACTCTTAAATGAATATAAATTATACATTTGTGCCTCAATTTACAATTTGTTTGTAAGCGTGAGTAATATTTTGACACATACTAAGCAAATGGCATTTCATGCACCCATCACCAGTGGCGTATATGCAGTGGGATACGATCTGTTTACTTTTTGCCGCCCACGACGCCGCCCTGAGTGCTGACAGGACGAACCCTTTACCACGGCCCCTGTCAGTGAATCCTTCTCCGGAAAAATTATCAGGACTGGTCATCCGACACTATTCAATTATTTAAACGTGGAC
>JBGTNK010000246.1:0-6043 GCA_041743125.1 Chitinophagaceae bacterium | reverse complement strand
CCCCAATAATTTTTTCTGTTATGTCTTTATATTTTAATTCAGGCATTATTTAATCGGTGTAATCTTTTAATCCTTTTAAATCCGTGATTCAGACAACTATTAATTGAATTATAAATTCAGATCCTTCACCTTCCTTCGTTTTCACTTTGATTTCACCTCCATGTGCTTTTACAATATCATAGCTTAAACTTAAACCCAACCCCGTTCCTTGTCCCGTTGGTTTGGTGGTAAAAAACGGTTGAAATATTTTGTCCAATATCTTTTGCGGTATACCATTGCCATTATCTTTTACACTTAGCTCAATTTTATCATTTAGTTTTTTTGTTGTCACTGACACTTGCGGTTATATTCATTTCCGGCTTTTTTTCTTTTTTCATTAACCGCATAAAATGCATTGTTTAAGAGGTTTAATAAACCCCTTCCTATATCTTGCGGAACAATATTTACTTTGCCAATCGTTTCATCAAAATCAGTTGTAAAATCTGCATTGAAATCTTTTTCTTTTGCACGTAGTCCGTGATAAGCTAACCGTAAATATTCATCAGCCAGTTTATTAATATCCGTTGGTTCTTTCACCGCACTGCTACGCCGGCTGTGTTGCAACATTCCTTTAACAATGGCATCGGCTCTCTTGCCGTGGTGAAGAATTTTATCTAAATTTTGCTGTACAATCCCTGCAAGAGATTTAACTTCATCTGTATTGCCTTTGTTAACTTCATCAACCATTTCACTTATCAACTCTTTACTTACTTCCGAAAAATTATTAACGAAATTTAGCGGATTTTGAATTTCATGGGCTATGCCGGCAGTAAGCTCTCCCAGCGAAGCCATTTTTTCGGATTGAACGAGTTGGGCCTGTGTGAATTTTAAATTATCCAGGCTGGTTTGCAATTCTTCTTTCTGATGTACCACTTCTGCAGTACGTTCCGCTACCTGTTTTTGAAGCATTCGCTTCTGGCGCAGCAAATTGAGTGATCTGTAGTGGATAAATGCCCATATACTGCCAACAGTCAGTAGTCCATAAATGGTATAAGCCCACCAGGTACGCCACCAGGGTGGATGTATAGTAATGGCTAAAGCCGTGCCTTGATCATTCCATACGCCGTCGTTATTAGAACCTTTTACCCGGAAAATATATGTACCAGGTGACACGTTTGTATAACGGGCTAACCGCCTGTTGCCATTATTTACCCAATCATCGTCCACGCCTTCCAGCATATATGCATATTGATTTCTTTCGGAAGAAAGGTGACTCAAAGCTGCAAACTCAATCTCAAAGAAATTCTGATTGTAAGCGAGTGCAATTTCGCTCCCAACAACCGGATAACTTTTATCAAAGACTTTGAATTGAGTGATGACCACAGGAGGCTTAAAATTGTTTTCCTCAATGGAAGCGGGATTAAATACAATTAACCCATTACCACTGCCAAAGTAAATAGTGCCATCCGGGCTTTCCATGCTTATATATGTATTGTAATCATCTACCTCAACACCTAAAGGAGAGCCCGGTAACCCATCTGCAAGGCCAAACTGTTTAGTTTTTAATGTGGTGGTGTTGAAACGGGTAATGCCCTCATCCGCCACTACCCAAAGATTTCCAGCCTTATCTCCTGCAAGCCGCTGGACTGTGTTTGATATTAAACCCTGTTCTTTGTTGTAAACTGTAATTTTTCCTGATGTTGCATCAAGCCTGTTCAATCCTCCTCCATGCGTGCCTATCCAAAAAATGCCTTTCTGGTCTTCATAAAAGCAGGTAACACCATTATTGCTCAGGCTACCCGTTACACCAGGTTGATGTTTGTACCGCTTAATTTTCCCAGATTGCCGGTTAATTTGGTATAAACCATTTCCACCCAAAGCCATATGAAACGCATGAGTGCCTAACCACAGATTACCTTGCCTGTCTTCATGAATGAACCTGATGCCTGTACTCGGCGGCACTTCTTCATCTTTTGACAAGTAAGGATAGTGATTAAATTTTCCCCTGACAGAATCATACCACTGCAAATGGCCACCTTGCGTACCAACCCAAACTGTGCCACTTCTATCGCGGTAAAGCACTTCTACTTCATTACTTGCCAGGCTTTCACTATCCGATGGATCATTTTGCAGGAAGGTTGTTTTACCTGTATGTATATCATAGCGAATAATTCCGGAACGATAAGACCCTAACCAAATGATACCCGGCTTTTCTTCACAGGCCGTAGTAAAAGTATTATCCTGAATTAGATGTAGTGATTTTAATTGCAGCACTTCTTCAAAATTGTCTTTAGTTGTATTGAACTTTAGAAGGTTTTGGCTGGTTGCCACGAAAAGCTGGTTATTCCCTGATTTAAAAATTGCTTTTATTCTATTGGTGCCTGTTCCAAAAAAAAGGCTTGCCTCGTCATTGAGATAGCGGCGGAATTTTCTTTGCTTTGAAGAAAAATAAATTATCCCTCTTCCATTAGTGCCAATCCAAATTAAACCGGCACGATCTGTCATAATAATATGGCCTTTTGTTTTTGTTGTTGGTAAAAAACTTTTATGTTCATAAAGGGCAAATATTTTAGTTTTAGGATCAAAATAGTGCAAGCCAGATTCTGTTGATACCCAATAGCTGCCAGTGTTGTCCTGTGTGATGGCAAATACAACATCACTCCCAATGCTTTTTGGGTCAAGTGCATTGTGATGATAGTATGCGGAACATTTTTTCGAATCAGGGTCTATGACAAACACACCATTCCATGTACTTAACCATAGCAAGCCTTGTTGGTCTTCAAAAATATGATGAACCACAGCTCTTTTGAGTAATAAAGAGTCCTTAAAATCTCCTCCAACCTGGTAGAAACGTCCTTGTTGTGGATCAAAAAGATTTAGTCCGGTGTCTGTCCCAATCCAAAGCCTGCCTGCTTTGTCTTCCTTTACAGAGTAAACGCGGTTGTTACTTAAACTATATTTATCAGCCGGATTATTCACAAAGACGGTAAACCGGCTTTTGTCCGGATCATAACGGGTGAGGCCATCGGTACTTCCAAACCAAAGCATACCATTATGGTCCTCCTCAATGCCTTCTATAGCGCCTTTGCCCATGCTATTGGAATTTTTTGGATTGTGTGGATACCGTTTCCACTTCCCTGTCTGTGGATCAAATGAGTTAACCCCACCGCCCCCGGCAGTGCCTACCCAAATCAGTCCGGTATGATCTTCAAATACAGACATAACAATATTATCACCAAGGCTGTTGCTGTCTTTTGGATTGTTCTGATAACGGGTTAACGTATAGCCGTCGTATTTAATCAGGCCATCCAGTGTAGCAAACCACATAAACCCTTTTTTGTCCTGCACCATTCCAAAAGCTATATTATTGGAAAAGCCATTTTCTATAGCCAAACGCTCAAACTTGATTTCATTATTTAAATAAAAGTTGTTCTGTGATAACTGTCCACGGACAAGTATTACCTGGATATTGAATAAAAAGAAAAGAAATAATTTATTCCTTATACTTTGCCAGTTTGCTTTTTTGAGAAAAATATTCAGCATAAAAAAAATTAAATGTGCACCTATAACTCAACCAGATAAGAAGATATTGATTTTTTACAATTCTTAAAAAGCCTGTTGGTAAAAGCATCTTTCCAGCAAGCTCATTAAAACTCCGAAATAGTTAAACCGGTAGTTCTACAACAAACTTCGCACCTTCACCTTCAACTGTACTCACTTTTATTTCACCACCATGTGCTTTTACAATATCATAACTTAAACTCAATCCCAATCCGGTTCCCTGTCCGGGTGGTTTAGTAGTAAAGAAGGGTTGAAATATTTTATCGATTACTTTTTGAGGAATACCGGGCCCATTATCCCTTACGGTAATGAAAACATCGTCACCCACTTTTTTTGTACTCACCGAAACTTTGGGCTCATATCCTTTTTTAGGGTTCTTAATCCCGCCTTGGGAGGTGGGAGGGCAAACTGCATAAAACGCATTATTATATAAATTCAACAACACTCTTCCAATATCCTGCGGAATGATATATATTTTTTCAACGCTTTCATCAAAATCAGTTTTCAGGGTTGCATTGAAAGATTTATCCTTTGCCCGCAGACCATGATAAGCTAACCGCAAATATTCATCTGCCAAAGCATTAATATTTGCTGGTTCTTTTACACCACTGCTGCTGCGGCTGTGCTGCAGCATACCTTTTACAATGGCATCTGCACGTTTTCCGTGATTGTTTATTTTTTCCTGATTCTCTTTTATGTTATTTGATATAGCTATAGCCTCATCACTATTACCGGCTTTTAATTCTTGTTGCATTTCATCAATCAACTCTGTATTCACTTCCGAAAAATTATTGACAAAGTTTAATGGATTTTGTATCTCATGGGCAATGCCTGCTGTTAATTCGCCTAAGCTTGCCATTTTCTCCCGTTGCACCAGTTGCGCTTGCGTGGCTTTCAATTCTTCTAAGGCTGCTTCGGCTTTAGCACGTTGTTGCTCCGTTTCTCGTTCTTGTTGTTGCAGCGCCACATAGGCCCTTTGTCTTTTTTTGTTGTTGCGCCAAAGAAGTACTGCGATTCCCAAAAACACAGCTAATCCAGTTACCAGCCCATAAGTTTTAATTTTGTTCCGGTACTCTTTTTCTGCATTCTTTAATTCTTGCTGGCGTAGCTCTTCATTGAATTGATAGCTTGCAACCTGCTTTGCCTTTTCCCGGCTGAAAAGGCTGTCGTTAGCCAACATAGCAGCTTTGTAGTGGTATAGAGCCGAATCTGTATTAGTTTTTTCGTAGATAGTGGCCAACAGGGCAGCTAAGTCCATAGCCTCTTTGGCATATAACTTTTGCTTTGCGATTGACAATCCGTTTTGCGCATAATAAATAGCCGAGTCGTTGTTGCCCATCCTATAGTAGGTAGTGGCAAACCCTCGATAGGCCGCAGCTAAATCTTTAAAGTTGGCTTCTGCAGGCAGCTTTTCAATTCCTATCTTATAATAATACAAGGCAGAATCGAAGTGATTTGCTTTGACTTGTATATTGCCCATGACCAAATATTCGTAGCCTTGTTTCGGCCCGGGCTCCTGGAACCTACGGTGAATATAATACAGGGCGGAGTCCAGACTGTTTAGGCCATTAAATATGAATGCCCGCTCGATGTAACCTACATAAGGTTCGCCACTATGTAATTTTTGTTCCAGCGCTGTGATTGCATAACTGCATTTTAGGGCTTCTGCAAAGTCGCCATTGTCTTTGTGCGCATTTAACAGAAGAGTGTAAATCTGTTGCTGCAACGCATAATCATCTGTTGCTTGGGCGTATGGCATGATAGACCAAGCCATTTTTATCGATGTAGTGTAATCGCTGATGGCCCATAAATAAAAACCGAGCGAGACTTTGCAATACGCTTCGCCCCATTTGTAGTTTATTCGTTGAGCTAACTGGATTCCTTCGTTGGCCAGTTTCAATCCTGTATCAGGATTAGATAAATGGAGCCAAGTGCTTAATTCGAACAACAGCATAACCCGTGTGGTATCTGGCATTTTTGTGGATAGTTCCCGTTTTAAACTATCCAGGTATGGGTTCTGTGTATTGGCTACAACAGGCAGAAAAAAAAGAAACAGTATAAAAAAATAATTTTTCAAGTGGCTGTTTTTAAATGTTAGAATCGGTAGGCAAGTAAATCACAAACGTTGCACCTTCACCTTCTTTTGATTCGACCTTCAGCTCTCCACCATGCGCTTTTACTATATCATAAGCCAATGACAAACCCAAACCAGTACCTTGCCCTGTTGGCTTGGTAGTAAAGAAGGGTTGAAATATTTTATCGATTACTTTTTGTGGAATCCCAGGCCCATTATCTTTTACGGTAATCGAAATTTGATCACCCACTTTTTTTGTACTTACCCAAACTGTGGGCTCATATCCTTCTTTAGGATTCTTAATCCCCCCTTGGGGGGTTGGGGGGCATACGGCATAAAACGCATTGTTGTATAAATTCAACAAAACCCTTCCGATATCCTGCGGAATGATATTTATTTTTCCAATGCTTTCATCAAAATCAGTTTTCA
>JBGTNK010000245.1:0-1856 GCA_041743125.1 Chitinophagaceae bacterium | reverse complement strand
ACTTTCAGCACGATCATGCTGCGTTTATCCGAATCCCGGTTTTGAAAGGTATTCAGGAATTTTTTTATGACAGAGTTCTCAAAAGAATTAACGGTTACCGTATGGTTGTGCGTCAGGATGATGCAAATAGGAATGGTGATATAAAAGGCATCACTTTCATTAAAGGAATTGTTTTCAGTGGGAGTTTTAATAACGATGAGTCTCACATTGTCTTCTTTTTCAAAGCGGCTTCTTTCATCAATATCAAGAGAGTCTGTTAAAAAATCGATGGGTATTTCCAGTTGCTCTGATAATTCGGAAAATTCTTCCTGCTTCAATGGGGGCAGCACATTGATCCAGGATCCTTCTTCCGGTTTGGCGATCTCTACAGTCTGGTGATTGATGTTTTTAAAATATTGTATCATAAGAGCCGTAAAGATATACGGAAAGTTGGAAGTGGAGAATAAGGGAAGTGGCTACTACCCGTATATAAATTACAGGCTTATTGAAGCATACCTGGTTGAGGTTAGTTAAGTTATTCCTTGATTGAGCCACTTGTAATTCTTTGGCTAATGATATCAAGGTGATGCCTTGTATGATAAATAGTAAAGTAAGTTAATTCCCGCAAGGTAATCTTTCCCAACAGGGGATGAGGAGCCAGGTAATGATCCAGGGAATGGTCGGTCCATTTTTTACCTATAGCGTCGATCAACTTGTTCATTGATTTTGAAAATGCAATTAGCATCTTATCCTTTCCTTCGCCATATGGAATTTTTTTGGGTATATAAATACCGGAAGCCTTGCCACCTTCTTCCAGTTTCATTTTGTATTTGGCCACTAATTCTACATAGCTGCGGGAAGCCCGGTTAGGCTTGCCGGTGTACAACCTGTTCATCCATTTGGGAAGTGAGAAAGCAAACCGGGTAATAGAAGCAGAAAGTATAAGATGCTTTACATTCTGTGCCACGGACCATTTTAGTTCCGGCTGGCGAAAGAATAAATCCGCATCTATCCCCTTACAATAGTTTGTAAATTCTTCATTCACCCAATGCAATTGCTGAATTATTTCGTCTTTTGACAAGGGTTATTATTTAACCTCAATTTTTCCTTCAAATACTTTTTCAGCCGGGCCGCTAAGCCAGATGTTCGCATACCGGCCATCGTCCAGGCGGTCGAATTCTATGTTCAGACTTCCTCCCAGGGTTTTTACTTCCACGTCATTAAAGCCATTTTCATTATGATAACAAACCAGGGCCGCTGCCGTAACACCGGTTCCGCAGGAATAAGTTTCGTCTTCTACTCCTCTTTCATAGGTGCGCACAATAATTTTATCATCCCCTGCCTGCTCTACAAAATTTACGTTGATTCCTTCCAGCTCGTAATCTTTGCTGTACCGGATATCACGGCCTTTTTTATAAACATCCGTTTCCATTACGTCGTTGACCAATTTTATATAGTGCGGCGATCCTGTATCCAATACAAAGTCTCCACGAACTTTGAGGATCTTATCAACATCTTTCATCTTAAGTGATATGGTATCATCAGTATCAATCTCCGCCTCATGTACACCATCGGCGGCAACAAATTTATATTCATTCCGGTGTATACCCAGGTGGTAGGCAAACCGGATGATGCATCTTCCACCATTACCGCACATACTTCCTTCGCGGCCATCTGAATTGAAATACTTCATTTCAAAATCATACCCCTGCTTTTCGTTCAGCATCATCAATCCATCAGCTCCTATGCCCATGCGCCGGTCGCAAAGTTCACGGATCTGGTGTTCTCTTAAAAAGGAATATAAATTTTTCCGGTTGTCAAGAACTATAAAATCATTTCCGGTGCCCTGGTATTTATAAAATTGTATTGTTGTCATA
>JBGTNK010000244.1:0-1982 GCA_041743125.1 Chitinophagaceae bacterium | reverse complement strand
GCTCATTTTGCCCAATTGTTCCAGGGACTGCATACGATGCTCAATATTTCCAATATTTACTTCTTGTATTCTTGCACCCAAACGATGCATATCCATCAAAATGCCGATATCAACTCCATACCCCTCTTCAAAGACGCATTTTTCAAAAAGATGTTTTCTTCCTGCTATCATGCCGCTCAAAGGTTGTCGGAAATTAGGGAAGTTGGGGTTGAGGATAGAAAGTAAAGGCTTTGCTACCAGTTCAGTTACTCTTCCGGCCTTCCTGGTAAAATATGATTTTGTAAAATCGGCCTCATTATTCAATAGGGGTGTAGTCAGCAATTCTATTACATCTTGCTGGTAGGAAGTTATATCTGCATCAAGAAAGGCTATAACTTCATTTTTCGCCAGCAGTACGCCATCCTTCATGGAGGCCCCTTTGCCCAATTTGGTACTCGTTACTATAACAGCTCCCGCTTTCCTGGCTTCCTCTATCGTATTATCCATTGATTTATCGTCCACCACGATCACCTCAGAAACTTGTGCAGCATTTCTTGAAATATTAACCACCTTGCCAATCGTTTTTTCCTCATTCAATGCCGGTATCACTACAGTAATCATTGTCAAAATATTTAATGGATATAATCTGGCCCTTGTTGTTTGTCTATATAATACATCGGCGAATAAAAATAGTTAATGAAAAACCTGGCTCATGACAGCCTTAAAATGCGGGCTTTATTAATCCGCTTCTCCGGATAGTATTTTCCTTAGATGAAACTGTACAAAGGCATCCATTGAATCAGTTCTTTTAGAATTATCATTATAATTGAGTGGTTTGATAATATATCCGGATACACCTAATTGATCAGTAGCCATCCGGTCGGCATTTTCTGTTGAGGTGGTCATAATAAACACCCTGAGATGTTTTAGTTGATCATCGTTGCGCAATATTTTTAAAAATTCTATACCATTCATTTTGGGCATATTCAGATCAAGCAAAATAACATCGGGAATAAGAGGTGGCTCAATCTCGGTGAGCATAGTAAGTGCTTCTTTGCCGTTATAGGCCGTATAGAGTTCATAATCACTTCCAAATTTTTTCAGGGAACGTTGCACACTGATAATATCCAACTCATCATCTTCTACCAAAAGAATGTTTTGTTTTTTCATAATGGCTATAATTATTTTTTTTCCAGGTAAATATGAATTCCGCACCTTCCCCGGATTTGGAATCCAGGGAAATGGTTCCGTGGTGTTCATCAATTATTTTTTTTACAATGGCTAAGCCCACACCCATACTTTCACTTTCATTTTTTTCACGGAGTGTTTGAAAAATTTCAAATATTTTATCATGGTATTCCGTATCTATTCCTATCCCATTATCCTTTATCGAAAATTGGTAATATTCCGGATATTCTTTGCAACCGATCATAATAGTGCCATTGGAATGAGGAGTATATTTTACTGCGTTGCTTATAAGATTAGAAAAGACCTGTTCTAGTTTTAATCTTTCTGTGTAAAGATGAGGTAAATTATCAATCTCAACGTTGAAGTGCCGGGGTACAATGGTTTCCACAATATCCTTAACCAGCTCAGTCACGTCTACTTCCGATGCATGTGTTTTCTGGCTGATTCTTGCATACTCAAGTAATCCATTTATAAGATCTTCAATCCGCCTGGTCCTTTGCGGAATGATTTGAAGATATCTTCTCAGTTCCGGAGTGAGTTCCTTGCCCAGGTCTTCCTCTATCCATTTAATGACATTATGGATGCCCCGAACAGGAGCCTTCAGGTCGTGCGACACCACGTAAGCAAATTTATCCAACTCAAGGTTTCTCTTTTCCAACTCATGGATATTCTTGCTCAGTTTGTCAGACATGATGTTAAGGGAGCTGGATAAGGAGGTCAGCTCATCATTCCGGTTATCCTTTACAATGCTGAAATCTCCGGAAGAAATATTTTCGGCCAGCTTCACCATCGACGCTATCCTTTTTGAGATCAGG
>JBGTNK010000243.1:0-1961 GCA_041743125.1 Chitinophagaceae bacterium | reverse complement strand
ATGGATGAGCTCAATTCCTCAAAAATTAACTATCACCTTATTCCGGAAATAATGATTGGCGTGTCAAAAAAACTTACAATACATGGCAATGTATTTTTCAGCAACCGGAACGAAAAATTCGAAAGCGAAGGTGGTAGTCTTTATGCCAAATACCGGTTTCTGAGTAATGATGCCGTACAAAGACATTTCCGCATGGCTGCTTTTGCAAGAGTAAGCCGGAATAACAGCGATATTCACCAGGAAGAAATTAATATGAACGGGCACAACAGCGGTTTAGAGGCCGGGGTAGTGGCTACCCAGTTGTTGCGAAAGGTTGCTTTATCATCTTCCGTTTCCATATTAAAGGCTTCAGACAATGGAAAGGGCAATAAATTTATCTACGGATCAAAAAACAGTAAGGCCCTCAATCATAGTTTTTCAATCGGGAAATTAATGTTGCCCAAAGAGTATAAAGATTACAGGCAAACAAATATTAACCTGATGGCTGAGTTTTTAACACAGGTCAATACGGGTTCCGGTAAATATTATATGGATATAGCGCCATCCATACAAATGATATTTAATAGTCAGAGCAGGGTAGATATAGGGTACCGGGCTGAACTAAGCAGCACGATGTTAAGAACCGCACCCAATGGATTTTTTATCCGGCTGGAGTATAATTTTTTTAACGCTTTTAAAAAAAGATCATGATCCCTTTAATCATCGGAATTTCTTCAGGTTTGCTCGTCATATTGATTATTGCTCTTTTAAAATTTTCAGACAAGCTAACTATTTATGGACTTATACTTTCAGGAATCGGTTTCCTTTATGTGGGGTACACCTGGTCTGACACTGAGGCTTTAATCATAAACGGTGTACAAGCTATATTCTTCCTGTTCCTTGCCTTCTTTGGTATAAAGAAGGGTCTCTATTTTTTGGCGGCGGGCTATTTTCTGCATGGAGGCTGGGACCTTGTATATGATCTGTTTTGGAATTCAGATTTAATTCCGCCGCATTATGATTGGTTTTGTATGTCCATTGACTTTACCATTGGCTTTTACCTGGTATTCATCAAATACCGGGAGGTAAAAACAAGTACTATTGTAATAAAAGAAAAATAAAATTCAATTAAGCAGTATGAAAAAAATGGCTTTTATCATTCCGCCCTCTGTGGAGTTGCTCGACCTGGCCGGCCCCGTGCAGGTTTTTACCGAAGCTAAATTTTATGGCTTTGAAATAGCGCTTGAGTTTTATACTTACCAGGAGGAAACAAGTAGTACTTCGGGGCTTTCATTTGGAAAAGTAAGTAATTATAAAAACGCTGAATTAAAGGAAGGGGATTATCTTTTTATGCCGGGTATGGGTTTTGAATATGTGAGGAGTGCCGCCTTCCGTGGCGAACGGGAATTTTTTAAATGGATAAAAGTATGTGCCGCTAAAAAAGTATTTATTTGTTCTGTCTGTAATGGCGCTTTTGCATTGGGAGAAGCCGGTTTGCTGAAGGATACCGAGTGCACCACACACTGGCGGAGAATTGAAGAACTGCAGGCAAGATTTCCTGATGCCAAAGTAATAACCGATATACTTTTTAAAAAGAGCAATAACGTATATACCAGTGCGGGAATCAGTGCCGGCATCGACCTGGCACTTGCCATACTGGAAGAATTAAAAGGCGCACTATTTACACATAAGGTTGCCAGGGGGCTTGTGGTGTACCACCGACGAAACCATAATCATACGCAGCAAAGTGTTTACCTTGATTACAGAAATCATATCAATCCAAAAATTCATGAAGTGCAGGATTACCTGATCGATCATCTTTCCGAAGAAAACTCGGTGGAAGACCTGGCATCGCATGTGGCCATGAGCCCCCGAAACCTGAGCCGGGTTTTTAAAGAAAAAACAGGATCCACCATATTGGAATATCTTACCCTGCTGCGCAGGGAATACGCCAGCACCATGCTGAATAACCCGGAATTCAC
>JBGTNK010000242.1:0-3287 GCA_041743125.1 Chitinophagaceae bacterium | reverse complement strand
TTATCGCAGATTGCTCTGAATGCAGCATAGATCAGTGGTCGACCACCACCTGAAACCAATATTTCACTGATGCCATAATCAAGTCCACCTTCATCCTTCATAAAAGAATGAATAGCTTCTCTCAGATCAAGATTGCCTTCTGCTGCCGGATAGTTTGTAAAATGTTTTCTATAGGCATCAACAATTGCATCTTCCAGTTCTTTTGGAATGGGAAAAATGGAAGGGTCGAAATCACCAACAGTAAAATTATAGATACGTTCGCCCTGGCGGATCTTTTCTCTGATCTCACCACCCAGTTTTACTATCTCAGAACCAATTAAGGTTTCGGCTAAATGCGACAATTTCATACTGCTTCCTTTGCGGCAAACGTACATAAAAATTTTCATCCTTATTTTTTAATACAAGAATGGAAATTTTATGTAAAGTTTACTCTGCCAATATGGGCTGCTGAAATTAAACCTGCTTAAGATAAATTGTACGGAATGTTTTGCTTAAATATATGAACCAAAAAGTCCACCCAACATGGAAGAAGCGTTGCTTAATTCCAAAGAGATTATCCATGACTTGAGGCACATAAACGAGGAAACCTAATAGCATAAGCAATAGTATCAAAAGAGACCATAGTTTAATGTTTGGGATGTCAATTTTTCTCCAAAGAAATAAACTTGTTAAAGGCGATAAAAACAATAGTATAGCAGGCATTCCTAAAATCTCATGCAATTTCAAAGGGAAGGGGAACAAAGCAGCGCCAAATATTGAAAAGGAATAGGTAGTTAAAAATAAAATTGGAATGACACTTAACTTATTCGCTTTAGCAGTTGCGTATAATCCCACTATAAATGCGACACTCAATAAAGAACAAATTATAAGTCCTGCAGTAAACAAATATTGTGTCGAAGTTCCGAGTTTACCAAGTTCACTGACTAGTCTGGTCGCATGATTATAATTAGGCAATAACATTCCACAAATTAGGGTGGTCGTCCAAAAAATAACTGGTGTGAAAAATCCTGCATTAATAAACCAATGTTTTTTCAACATATTCGTATTGTCGCTTAAAGATAACTGCCAATTCGCTTTGCCACTAACGAACAGGGCTTTGTGCAGGTGTGGAATTAGCATTCCGTCCGCCCGGAACCGCTGCCCGGCTTTTTGATAAAGTTAAATAGTTAGTACCAAAGCTGGGCTTTATTCGTCAAGCCCCGAACTGAAGTACAAAAAAGCTACTGCTGCTCATTGTTATTCCGTCAAGCCACACTTGCACAAAACCCAATGTTGCACGCCGTTTTATTTTTTCGGAGCCATGGTCGCTGAATTAAAGCGTACGAGTTTATCCCAATCAATCGAACCATTGGCCATGCAAAATGTGTCCGCAAATTCTTTTGTGAATTTGTTTATCATCTGTGAGTATGATATTATAAAGTCGTCATTACGTTCTTTAGCTTGATGTCCTAACGGTTCAATAATTTTTGTGAAAAGGTCTGTGTCTCCAGATACGAACTCCCAAAATTTTTGACCGCAATACTTAAAATAATCTCCTTTGTCTGAATTGTTGTCCCGACCATAACAACAACCATTTACTGCTGTGATATTAAGTTTAGAATTACTTGTTCGAAGTGTCTTTTGGGCTGTTTTAAAGTCTGCTCTCATTTTGCCAATCTGCGAACTGTTACCCCAATTTGGGCCAGATTTTATTGTCACAATATAACGAACGCCATCTTTGTCAAATTCTAAATCAATTCCGGGAATACCTGACTTTCGACCGTCATATACCTTGCCATTAATAAAAATTGCAAGTCCTTCCAGCCAGTCACCGAAAATTGTTTCTTCCTGGGATGAAATAAATGCATCCGTCAAACTCTTTATGATATCCTGTGCTGTCAGAATATATTTCGCTTTGAAGAGATAAGGATTTTTCTTTCCAAGAACTTTCCTCAACTTCAAATCATTCAGTCCTGCAATTCTTTTTTGGTGAAATGTCCCGATGTTCTTTTCAACGTACTGCGTAACGTCTTTTAGATTTAGTTTTTTCATATTTAACTGATGGCTCTAATAAATATAGTTCTACTGGTTTGACTTGTTCTTTAACCATATCATAGTATTCGGGAGTTATGTCAATCCCTATGGAATGTCGCTTCATTCTGTTTGCAACAATAATGGTTGTTCCAGAACCCATAAATGGGTCAAGTACAGTATCTTTTTCTTTTGTAAATAATTTCAGAAACCATTCAGGTAATTCTTGCGGAAAGGCAGCACTATGATTTTTGTTACTACACTCTGTTGCTAAATGCAAAACATTTGTAGGAAACGCTTTGTCCCTTGTCAGCCAATTTGAAATATTTTTTCCGAAACCGCTACCTACTTTTGAGTTGTCTCTTATTTTGTCTGTGTCACTAAGATTTTTAAGTCTAGATTTTGCCCAATCTCCCATAGGAACCATAACTTCCTCTTGATACATATGAAATTTCTTATCCTTGTTGAATTGCAGAAGTCTTTCCCACGCATCACGAAAGCGATTGGGCCATTTGCCAGGATAGCAATTTTTTTTGTGCCAAATGAATTCCTCTGTCCATAACCAACCCTGCTTACGCATTTCAAGAATAAGCTCCATTACATAAACGCTTCTTTCACCATCCAGCACCTTTTCTTTTATATTTAATATAAACGTTCCGGTAGGTTTTAAAACTCTTAGGAGTTCTTTTGTTATGGGGAGAAACCACTCTACATATTTGTCGGGGTGAATACCTCCGTAGGTACCTTTCCGTTGGTCAGCATAAGGTGGTGAGGTTACAATTAGGTCAACTGAATTGTCAGGAAGCTTTTTGAGCATTTCTTTACTGTCGCCTAAATATAAATCTGTTCTTATCTCCATTATTGTTTCCTGTTTGTACAAATATAAAGCCTTTGTCACCGAATGCCAAAAATCTTAGTAATGTTGGAGTGTCGCACAAAAATGGCGTGCAACGGTCAGGGCTTGGCGAAGTACGGGGCCGTCCGTGTTCCGTCCCCCCGGCAACCGCTGCCCCTTTATAAATTTAATGTTGAAGTTAAGTACAAAAGTTCAAAGTAGTTTGTCCAGCCCGAACAACAGCACAGCATAGTTACAAAAGTTGAAACACGGCTTTGTCAGCCCCCGTATTTCGCCAAACCCCTTGTGTGTGTCCAGCGAAGCTGCTTTTGTGATGAGAGTAGGTCTCTCGATGGGAGAAGCAGAGCAACCTTAACCATCAAACCGGTTGTATGCTGCGTTGCTCTAAGGAGCAGGGTGGTGAACGATACAACAGGTGCGT
>JBGTNK010000241.1:0-2186 GCA_041743125.1 Chitinophagaceae bacterium | reverse complement strand
AGCCGGGATTGTTTGCCCATTGGAGTGTATGTCCCGCTTACTGATTGAAAGAAGCATCTTGAAGAGCCGTATGAATCGAGAGGTTCACGTACGGTTCTGTGAGGAGCAGGGGGTGAAATCCCCCTTGCTTACTCGACTGGTAGCAGTTTTTGTCAAGTGTCGGTTAGAATGTCATCCCAATTTTCGTCATAGTATGTAATCCAATTTATTGCATAATGCCATTCTTGTATTATTCCTGTGTCAATATTTCCCGGAATATCTTCACCTTTTGAATCAGCCTCTCTTGCTGCCCAATGTAGTCTATAAATTAAGTCGGATTTGTCTAAAATTTCTGCTGTTGGTCTAATTGTAGCATTTTGTATAAATTCTTTTGTCGAGTCAAAAGCATTTGGTAACAAGTCAAGCATTTCGCCAATGTTACATTGGTCAATTGGTAGTCCTAAATTGTCAATTTTATTAATTGCCCAAAGCATTAAATAAATGCACTCTGACTGCCACGAAATATTGATTGTATCTTTTTCTGTTAGTTTCTTTTTTGAGAGTAGTTTTTTTTCGTATTCAGAAACTGAATCCCAAAGTTCTTCTGATTTAAAAAAGCCTATTATTTCATCTTTATCTCCATCTTCAGAATAGACACCTAAGTAAGCTAATATAAAAATTCGTTTTGCAATGTCCGAAGCAGTCCGAATATTGGCTTCACTTTCTTCTTCAATTGGCGGAAGTCCAAAGTTGAAAGGAATGTCAAGTTTTTTTAAATAAGTTTCTGTGTTTTCCTTACGCTCTTTTGCTGTCATAGTGTGTCTGTAAAATTGCTACCAACGTTGACGGCTTGCTGCTGTGCTGGAATTCATTGCTCGTCCTGCCCGGAACTGCAGCCGATTTGAAAAACTGAAGTTGAAGTTATGAACTAAAGCTGAAAATTGAACGTCGAGCCCGAACTGAAGATGATAGCGATTTGCAGCCGATTGTTAGTACGTCAGCCAGCATAGCAGCAAACCGAATGTTGGTAGCCGTTTTTTAACGTCTGTAGAATAAAGAATTTTCAATATTACGAACTGTGTTGAGCCATCCTTCATCCTCTAATAACATTATGTCAATTGGAATACCAACGTCAACGCCATTTAAGCTATCGTTTAAAGCGTTGTGCAATGCAGCCCTTGAATTGTCAGAAACAACAGTCATTTTTATTCCTAAGACTAAACTTGTTTCATCGTTCATTTTTTGTGCATATTGATATGCTTCTTCTATTGTGTCAACCTTTTTAAAGTTTTTTATTAGTAAATCAATAGCATTTTGTGGCAATGGATTAGTCGGTGTCCCAACCAAAACTTTTGTTTCTTCTTGGATTGTCCGTGAAGTTATGTTCTCTCTATTTCGTTCAAGTACAAACATATTCTTCTGGTCACTATTAATTACAATTCTGTCAACATTATTTTGTTTACAAAAGTCAACAAGGTCTTGAGTTTTGATAGCTGTGTATTGAGTTTCACGATTTGTCCACTTAACCAAAGCTACTTCGTCACTAAATGCTCCTAAGACTTTAAGTCCATCAAGATTAAAAATTGAGGCAAGATTTATTTTTGTACCAATTTGTGCTGTTTCCCATCCATTTGAATTGCCATTTTCATTAACAGAAGGCAATAACAAAAAAGAATTGCCTGTCGTAATTTCATCTAAAACTGCTTTATAATTTTCGTTTGAAGGATGTTGTCCGTAAATGTCAAGTAAGTATGTCAGCCTGGTATTGTCAGGATTTCTATTTCCTACATTGATGGTTTGTGTCTTGTCTGACACGCCAAATAATTTTTTAAAAAAATTCATAAGTGTCTAAGGATTGAGATGTCCAACAAAATGGCTACCAACGAACAGGTATTTGCGAAGGCTGGGGAATAGATATTCGTCCGCCCCGGCTACCTGAAGCTAAATTTATAAATTAAAGTTGATGATTTGCACATAGCTAAATTAATAACGTCCTGCCCGATATGAAGCAAAATTGAAAAACAAAAGTTGAAACATGGCTTCCGTCCGCCCAGCTTTTGCAAATACCCTTGTGTGTGTCCAGCGAAGCTGCTTTTGTGATGAGAGTAGGTCTCTCGATGGGAGAAGCAGAGCAACCTTAACCATCAAACCGGTTGTATGCTGCGTTGCTCTAAGGAGCAGGGTGGTGAACGATACAACAGGTGCGT
>JBGTNK010000240.1:0-43082 GCA_041743125.1 Chitinophagaceae bacterium | reverse complement strand
TCACCGGGGTTATTACTGGGTTTATCAAAACAGCATTGATAAAATCGTATTCTTCGATTACCAGGAAGGTCGTGGCCGCGAAGGGCCGATAGAAATATTAGAACACTTTACAGGTTACCTGCAGAGCGATGGATATGCAGCCTATGAAATTTTTGATAATCAGGACGGCATCACACTGATGCATTGCATGGCACATGCCCGCCGCATGTTCAATGAAGCATTGGAAAATGATCAGGCCAGGGCAACTTATGCAATGGAGCAATTGCAAAAGTTATATGCCATAGAACGGCAAAGGAACAGAATTTATCTTTTGACGAAATAACAGAATTGAGAAAAGCAAAATCTGTACCGTTACTACATGCACTGGGTGAGTGGATGAAAAAACAGTACGCAGAGGTTACTCCGAAAAGTTCCATAGGCAAGGCGCTTGGATACAGCATTGAGCGATGGGAAAGATTGTCGCTATACACAAGTGATGGAATGCTGAACATCGATAACATCCCGGTTGAAAGCAGCATACGCCCTGTAGCCCTGGGTCGCAAAAATTATTTATTCGCCGGATCACATGAAGCAGCAAAAAGAAGCGGCATGTTATACAGTTTGCTGGGCACTTGTAAAATGCATGGCATCGAACCTACCGAATGGCTACGAAATGTTTTGCAAACAATAGCCGATCATCCTATCAATAAAATCTCAGAGCTACTGCCTCACCACGCAGCTAAATCGTAATGGCTATTTTTACAAATAATTTTTATTTGAACAAGATGTGGTTGGCCGTGGGGTTACAAGACTACTAGAGAAGATCACTCAGCTGAAATTTCACCATAGATTGCGGCTCGCTGGATGATCTAGGCTTTAAAAATATTAATGACCAGTTTTTCGCTAGTTTGTGAAGATAAAACCGTTAAACTGACACTTAATAATTGTGGATGGGGAAACAGTAAATTTGTCATTTGTTCTCAAAATATAGCTGCACCACTTTGCGCATATTTTATGCCATTGTGAAGCTTTTTTAATAACTAATTTCCACCAAATCCCTAACTAGTCTAGACTACATATTTACCGGAATATCCTCCGGCGATCTAATTTAATATGTCAGGTATTTTCAAAGCAATACCAAAAAGGGAAATGTAAAACCTTGTTAGTAGGGGATTACCTCTCTTTGAAGGCCTTAATCCGATCCAAAGCCTTTTGATATTCTTCTCTAACGTGGTTATCAACCTCTTTTAAGAAGGCTTTTCCAACACTATTAATATAGTAACGTATGGCAATACGTCCATTCTTACGGGTTAATTGTACTTCATCAATCAACCCATCCTTTACCAAATCCGGAATGGCATATTTCAGGGCTCTCCACTGTCCAGCTCCAATACAAGATAGATCATGAAAAGAAAGATAACCTCTTCCCATCGCCTGCATATACCAAAGGACGCGTATACTTCGTGCTGATGACCGGGTGATAAAATAATTTTGAGATATCCCTTTAATCTTAGTAATCAAAAATCGCCTGGAGTATCCGGCAAATACTGGATCCATATGTAAAATTGTGTTTAAACGAATTGTAACTGTAGTTGTATAAAAAACGCTGGGGTATTTGTATATAGAGCTATTTAATTTTTATTGTATATCCCACTAGCTGCTATGTTCATATTATATATTGATTCGAAAGCTTGCTCGAAAATAGCCTTGAGGTCGGTAACCATCCCTTGCTGGTCGAATATGTAACGAATAACAAAATCTGGATAAAAAAGAAAACCGGGACTTCCTGGTACTTCTTGATAGCCATTCATTATAAAGTTTAAAAAATTATTCTATCGGCAACTGCACATTTATTAAATTTTTCTATCGACGGTATATTAAATTTCATAGTAATGAGTTTATTATTTTGTAAGAAACTTATGTAACTGCGGGGCATATACAGCAATAGCTGATAGTAATTCACTCATAGCCCCGCTTGTCTCAACTTTGTCAATATAATCTATGGCAAGAGAATTACACTTGGATAGTTCACCGGACGCAAAATACAGTTCCAGGTTTTCAGCCATGTTTTGTAGCCGGTATCTGCACAGTAATTTGCTTTGTTTTTTGCTGGTATTTTGTAACCTTACCCAGGATTCAAAATCTTTTGGCCTATGTTTTTGCATTTGTCAGTGGTTAAGTGGTTTAAATACATTAATGAGTAGGGGGGCATCGCAATATTTATAAATATATTACCCCCCCCAATATTTAAAATGGAACATATCCACTTAACCACTTCTGGCAGAAAATTGGAAGTATTGCACATTGTTTGATGAAATTGTAATTCGTTCCCATTTTATGGAGTCCCCAAAAAGCCCAAGCCAAGTTGTGAAAGTCCGTTGGCCTATAGTGTGTCCCTGACTATAATATATTGCAATAAATTCGCTGAAAAACTGTTTGGTGTCATATCGAACATTAACCTCAAAAGATTTACTTTCTGCCCAGCTCACAAAATCTTCATTAGTTTGCTGGCGCAGTCTGTTGGCGCTAACATTAATTTCTGGATGAGGTACCCTGCCTTCATTAAGATAATGGAGAGCACAATCGCACATAAATGAATAAAACAGGTTCCACTCTTCTGTTGTCCAATCCTCGGAGAAAAACAGGCAGCCATGTTCATGCTCAATAGGACCCTTCTTTCCCTTTCCGATTTTCGCACTGTAGTAATTACTTAATTCATAAACCAACTGCCGTCTGGAATTGGTTGTACCCTCGCTTGTTAAAATTGAATTACTGCAAATAAGTGTCTTTGGGCTGTCCTTTGACTCGATAAAAAATTGCGAAGCATGTTTTCGTTCTATTGTCCATCCATCTGTTAAAGCCGAATGAAGTATGGAGAAATCAAAATCAGGCTTCACGTCATCAATCCATGCTACCTGGCTGCTGGGTGTTATCCTTTCCCATCGAAACCTATTAGCCATATCAAAGTGTTTGCCGTCAATTTTCACAACCGATCGCACCTCTTTTAAGGCATTTGCGATTAATCCCTTGCCTGTACCTCCCATTGGTTTTTTGACGTCTGTTATAGCCTCATCATAAAGGATGACTGCCTCGCCTTCGCTGGGCCTGAAATGATGGTGCATCAAGTATCCGATTGCGGTTACCAAAGCTTTAAATCGTAATGGATCTTTATTTGTCACATTGTGAAGAAAATGAGCGAAATGACAATTTGGATTTGCAGGGCTATCACGGATATAAGTAAAATCGCGTTTAATAAGCTGTGACTCCCATATAGATAGGTCTTCAAGTTCATTTAAGTGCTTTTCTGTTATTTCCACTTTATTAATTGCCACTATTTTATTCTTGAAAGGGATATAAATAACATCGGGTTTATCCCTAAGCAATGGTGTAGTATGCTCAGGCATATGCTCTAGCCATGTTTCGTTGAATATGTTATTGGACTGTCGCAAATAAATTTCTCTTAATGCCTGGGCTGGTATGACATAGGGCTTGCCCTGGTAGGTAAATGATAGGCCATTTGAAATTGAATCCACATATTTAGTTACGGCATCCCTGAGAATTTCTGTAGATACTTCACTTATTATCGGGCGGTCTTCTTTTATTATAGTAGAAGATTTTGGGTTTAGGTATCTTTTGAAAAAGCCCATGTTGGACAACAATTGCCGGGTTCCTTCATAACATAACCCAGATAATAAGTACGCATCCGTGTCCTTTGAGTACCTGAACAAAAAAATGTCATATGCAAAAGATATTTCTGTCAATTTTTCGGCTTCTCGATTGTCAGTCTGATAGCGATCATACATATCATTAACTGTGTATTTCAGTTTACCTGGATCATTTTGTGAACTTTCCGGCGAGATTGGTATGTTGTCTAATATATATTTTAAAGTGGTTTCTCGGTTTTCTCCAATTGCCATTGCTGCCCCAATAAATTTGATTAGCTGCGGTTGGTGATTATCAATGGTATTACAATGGCGTTTTTGCAAAATATTCAGAGTTGTTTTAGGGGAAACCTTTGTATTATCATTTTTTATGGCGTATCCCTTAGTAGAGGCAGGGGTATATTCTTTTACGAAATCTGAGCCCAACACTTTTATTGAAGTTTCAATGAAACCACATTCGGAGTCGTGACATATAAAACAAGGTCGGCTCAGGTCTGTACCACTTTCATCGATATAGTTACCCTTACTATCTGGAATAATTATGTCCTTGTAATAGTTAGAGAGGTAATTATTTATTGTTGTCCAGTAAGAAAGCATCTTTTTAGATTTTGCATTCCATCTTATTAACCTGGGATCGATTCTAACTACAACTTTAATTCCTTTACCTGAAGGGCTAATGAACCATAAAACCGGACATAGGGTAGTATCAGTGGCAAGTCGTTTGGAAATTGCTTTTACATCTTTTTGTTTATCTATATCCAATACCATAAATCCGCTAGGACCAATTATATGTTCATCTCCCCTTTCTTTGAAAATTCCATTGAACGTAACATAAGGAAACATTTGAAGCTTATTTTCTCTTGCTTTTCTATTATCTGTAATTCTCCTGTGGATTTCTGTTCTTTCTCTTAGCCCTTCATTCGTGGTAATTGTGTTGTACAACTGCTGGATGGTGATACGTTTTAAAGGGATCGTATTTGTTATTGGAGATTTATACCAGCTGAATAAGTCAGTTGGTTCATTCATATCAGTAGGCAGCTGATTTACATTATCTACCCTTTTAGTATGTATGCTCATAATGTTGGGGTTTTATTGATGGGTAGATAAATAAGTTGCTGCCTCTATATCCTTTTGCTCGGCTGACTTGCTGGGATTGGATAATAGCCAACGATCCAACCCTGCCTTGCTGAAATAGATCAGTTTCCCGTTTGGTTTGCTAAATGGAATTATTCCGGCACTTGTTAGTTTATACAAGGTGCTTTGGGAAATTCCCATATATTGCGCGGCATCTTTCGGAGAGAATATAGTTTTTGAGTGCAATAATGCAATTTTCATTTCTGTTATGTCTGCGGCTATCGACTGTAAATCGTAAATCATTTATTGTTTTTTAAAAGATTAGTAAAAGGATCGTTGGCCAACGACGTACTACAAATGTGCAACTATCCTCTAATCATAAGAAGGCATACTTAGAGGGGTACAGGCAACAAAAAAGCCTGCAAATGCAGGCTGAATAAGGAATTTAATCGTTTTTAAATTTAGGGTACAGTAAGGTACAGACCTGGGTACATCTTGCTTTACCTAAAAAGATATGCGAGTTTAGTTTTGTGAGTTTTCCGATCGTCCTCGTTGCTTTTCTGTAACTGAATTTTGATATCTAAACCGTAGCGGCTTAACGAAAAAGAGTTCGATGACTTTATCCTTGTCGTCTTCCCTTTAAAATATTTTTTCTCAAATAATAATTCGCAGAAAGCTGCACATTCGATCTTATTTTTTCCGATTCTCCAATTTTCAACTTTAGTCGGCATTTTATCTTCAATTTTACTTAATAACTCCAACAGTTCTTGCCTGATAAGATCCTTGAAGGTTGGCAATTTTTCTATTTCTGGAACTACTTCTGTTGACTTTACATCTGTAACACCGTGTTTTGAAAAAAATTGTCTCATTTCCATTTCAGTCAATGAATTCCCGGCACTACCATCCGCTTTGTAACGCGAAGCAATAAAATCAATTATAAGCTGTAGCAAGACCTCACCTCCATGGATATGGCGAAATACAGTATTCGCGTGAACTGTGTAAGAAACATCGGTCTTGACGTCGTGTTCGTCATAAACAAACATTTTATACCCTCGCTCCTCATCACTTGTCCAATTTCGCAATTCTTCAGATATTATGGCGAGTTCATCTTGGATTTTATATATCAGGCTGACTAAATACGAAATTCGTGAATCCCGATTAAGTAACGATAGCAAGTTTTTGTCAATTTCTTTGGTAAAGTCCTCCGCAGCTGCTCGTCGGTCACTATTATGGCGAGGTAGGGTCTGATAATATTTTGCTTCGGTAGAAGCCCTTGGACAATAAATTATGATTTCACCACGAATAATGTGAAAAAAAAATAACTCTTTTTCGTTAGTAAGGGATATTTTCGACATACTTTCTGTTTAGATCAAAACATTATTAAATCAGAGTTCAATATTCAATTTGTCTGTAGCTCTCTCTTTAAGGTCATTTGCAGCCTTAACATATCGTTGTGTGTGTTTTAATGTAGAATGACCGAGTAATGTGCTCGCAGTAGTTACATCAGCACCGTAATAAATTAAATTAGTCCCAAAGCTATGACGGGCATTATGCCAGGTAATCTTCTTTTCAATACCGGCCCTCTTTACCCATGCTTTCAGGGTCTTATTAGCACCATTGGCTGTTGGCAAGTCAAAAACAACCGCTTTTCGGTCTACTCGTTTGCCAAGTAGTTTAATAGCTGTATCATTTAAATTAATTGATACGGCATTCGCGGTTTTACTTTGCTGGATATTCATTTGTTTACCCTTCATGTTTAAGTCAGACCACTTTAAATGGGATACATCAACCCAACGCAGGCCTGTAACACAACTAAACAAAAATGCACGTTTGACTTCGGTGCTTTCCGTTTGAGTAGTTGCAAGAATCTGTATCTCTTCCAGGGTGAGCGTATCTTTCTTTTTAGCATTACCTTGAATAGTTTTGACTTCAGCAGCCGGATTTCCCGCTATCAGTTTTTGCCTGGCTGCCTGTTTCACCATTTTTTTAAACCTATTGAAATAGGAACTTGCTCCTTCACCTGTGCTGTGTTCTCTCAAATAATCTTGAAAATCAGAAATAATCAGTTCATTAAGATGACCGAACGTTAGACCAGTCCTTTTTTCTTGAACTAGAAAATCCCTAAGGCGATTGAGGGCACCCAGCATATTCCGCTTGTCTTTCTTTTTATAGGTATCGACGAAGTTTTGCATCCACACAGTTACTATTGTTTTTTTTCCCATCTCCGTTACCATTGAGTAATCATTTGTTGCGAGTTCCTGTGCCCGTTGAACCTTTATTTTCTCTGCAATTTCCAGGTTAGTTTTGTTGGTCTGTCTATCAACTGGGTTAGCTGGTTTACACAATTTTAGATCTTTCAAAAACTCATAACGTCGCTTTCCGTTATGGTATACATCAAGGAGAAGGGATATCGTTCCATCACTATTCTTTCTTTTACGAAGTGTTACACTCATTTAGTTTACTTTTTATTAGCTGATGCTTTCCCAAGGTATGAAATATATTCAAAACTTGTTACTGGAGTAACAAAAGAGTAACAAAAGTGGGGAAATCAAGAGTAAACCAAGAAAGAAGCATCGGAAGGAAAACGGTTTGAAAGTCTCTAATGATTGGGGTTTGGTGGATTTTTTCAGTTAATAAAAAACCCCTCAAAAGAGGGGTGTTGTGCCCGGGACTGGATTCGAACCAGCACATCCTTGCGAACGCTGCCACCTGAAGACAGTGCGTCTACCAATTTCGCCACCCGGGCTTATTTATTAAATCTCAATCCCAAAAACTTTTCTTTGGGGCAGCAAATATAAGAAATGATCGTTTTTCCTAAACAGAAACATTAAAGTCTCTTAGCGCATCATTCAAACTCGTTTTAAGGTCGGTGCTGGGTTTTCTTTTGCCAATGATCAGGGCACATCCCACACCATACTCACCTGCAGGAAATTTTTTTGTGTAAGAGCCGGGTATCACTACGCTTCTTGCCGGCACACGGCCCTTCATTTCCACTGGTTCCTGCCCGCTTACATCTATGATCTTGGTTGATTGCGTTAAAACGACATTTGCTCCCAGCACGGCTTCTTTTTCCACCATCACTCCTTCAACTACTATACAACGGCTACCTATAAAACAACCATCTTCTATTATTACCGGGGAAGCCTGTAATGGCTCCAATACACCTCCAATTCCTACGCCGCCGCTTAAATGAACTCCTTTCCCGATCTGCGCACAACTTCCCACTGTAGCCCATGTATCTACCATCGTTCCTTCATCTACAAATGCTCCTATATTTACATAAGAAGGCATGAGTACTACATTTTTGGCAAGATAAGCGCCATACCTGGCTACGGCATGTGGAACGGCACGGACGCCTAACTCCTTATAATTTTTTTTCAGCAGCATTTTATCGTAAAATTCAAAGGGCTTTAAATCCCAGGTTTGCATGGGTTGAATTCCAAAATACATCAGTATGGCTTGTTTTACCCATTCGTTTACTTCCCATCCCTTTTCAGAAGGCGATGCTACTCTCAGTTGGCCTTTGTCTAATTGCTCTATAACGCTGTGTACCGCTTCCGTATATTTATTATCCTTCAAAAGTTCCCTGTTGCTCCAGGCTTCCATGATTAATTCTTTCATACTTGAAATTTGCCACGAAAATAAGGTAATCCCATTTTCTTGCGACAGGGTTTAAATATTTACCGGAGCCTGGTTATACTATAGCATGGATGGTAGTTATTAAAAATATTTTGCCGGGTGAAAATCAGGTGCCTGCTGATCATTATGAATTGAATGGGTGTTGAACATTAATTTATTTCTAAGAGAAAGAAATTTATCAGCACATTTGCACTTTGGTTAACCGGCAAATTGGTTTGTATGAATATTGGTTTTGATGCAAAAAGGGCTTTCCATAACAATACAGGACTGGGACATTACAGCCGCACTCTCATCCGGCTTCTTGCAGATTATTATCCGGAGAATGAATATTATTTATTCAATACAAAAAGGTCTGCACGGTATAAGCTGGCAGGAAATAACCTCCATGAAATAACTCCCTCCGGTTTTCCGGATTCATTATTAACGGCTGCCTGGCGAACCAGCTGGATCAAAAAAGATCTGGAGCGTAACCACATCGATGTATACCATGGCCTGAGTCATGAAGTGCCGATGGGTATAAAAAAAACCGGTATTAAATCTGTTGTCACTATTCATGACCTGATACCCGAACGATACCCGGAGCAATACAATCCTATTGATGTAAAAATTTACAGAAAAAAATTTTTATACGCTTGCCGGGAAGCGGATAAAATTATAGCCATCAGTGAACAGACCCGCAGGGATATTATGGAGTTTTACGAGATCCCCGGCGAGAAAATTGAAATATGTTATCAAAGTTGCTCACCGGTATTCAGTGTAATGGTTGATGATCAGGAAAAGAAAAGAATTTCGGAAAAATATGACCTGCCACCAGAATTTTTACTTTCAGTAGGTTCTGTTGTAGAACGTAAAAATTTACTGAATGTGTGTAAAGCTTTTTTTCTTCTGCGGCATGAACTGGATATCCCGCTGGTTGTAATAGGCGATGGTGGTAAATATAAACAACAGGTAAAGGATTTCATTTTGCAACATGACCTGGAAAATAAAATTATTTTTTTATCAGAGCATAAAAAAGCAAAGACGGATCCCGGGTTTTTAAATACAGCAGACCTGGCAATCCTTTACCAGCTGGCCATTGCCATGTTATATCCTTCCTTTTTTGAAGGGTTCGGTGCTCCGGTGCTGGAAGCATTATGGAGCCGGCTTCCGGTTATCACTTCCAATGTGTCTTGCCTGCCTGAAGTGGCCGGGCCCGGAGGCTTTTATGTAGATCCAAACAGTGCAACAGAGATCGCTGATGCTATGAGAAGGATTTATTCAGATCCGGAACTCGTAGCTTCAATGAAAGAGAAAGGTATGGAGCATACAAAAATGTTTACTCCTGTGGCTTATGCTGCTTCTGTGATGAACGTATATAAGAGTTTGAAGAGCTAATTATTTTTAGCAACTCTATAGCCGGAGGGATATGCTTAATTAGAATTTTGAATTACGTGAAATGGATTTTGAAAAAGATATATTGCATAGCCTGGAAGTTTTAAAGGCAGGGGGAATTATACTTTACCCTACAGATACAGTCTGGGGTATTGGCTGCGATGCTACTAATGCCATTGCAGTTGAAAGAATATTTCGCCTGAAGAAAAGGCCTGATGAAAAAGCAATGATCGTCCTTGTTGCGGAAGAAAGGGATATTATAAAATATGTCACCAACCCCGATTTGCGTGTATTTGATTACCTGCAAAAACAATTAAAACCGGTAACAGTAGTATATGAAGGAGCCACAGCCCTGGCGGATAACCTGGTGGGTAAGGATGGCAGCATAGCTATACGCATATGTAAGGAAACATTTTGCAAACACCTTATCAAAAGGTTTCGCAAACCAGTGGTATCCACATCGGCAAACGTATCAGGGCAGCCGGCACCCGCTCAATTTAAATATATCGATGCAGCCATAAAAGAAGCGGTAGATTATGTGGTTGAATACAGGCAAAATGAAGAAATTATAGCGGCGCCATCTTCCGTAATAAAATGGAACAAAGATGCATCAGTAACCATCTTACGACCCTGAGTTGCAATAAAAATTTTATCGTAGCATGAACCACCGGGTGAAACTTTTGGTCTACAACCCTTCCTCTTATCTTTGTAACCTTCATGGAAATTAATTGCACAGAGTATGAACTGATCATTTTAAAGAAAATTGCCAGGGCTGCAGAAGATCTGGAAGTAGAAACTTATCTAATTGGTGGTTTTGTAAGGGATAAGATAATGGCGCGACCAACTAAAGATGCTGATATTGTATGTGCAGGGGATGGCATTAAACTGGCAACTGCAGTAGCCGGATATTTTAAACCAACACCCCAGGTAAACTATTTTAAAAACTTCGGCACCGCCCATATAAAAATTAAGGATGAAGGAATGAATAGAATTCCTCAGCAAAGTAGTGGTAGTAACGAAGACGAGCAAGCCTTTTATGATATCGAGTTTGTGGGAGCCCGTAAAGAAAGTTACCAATTCAATTCCCGAAATCCGGAAGTGGAACCTGGTACCGTGGAAGATGATCAGCAGCGCAGGGATTTTACTATGAATGCGCTTGCCATAAGTTTGAACAAAAATGATTTTGGAAAATTAATTGATCCGTTTGGCGGTTTAAAGGATATTAAAGAAAAGATCATTAAAACACCTTTGGCGCCGGCACGAACTTTCAGCGATGATCCTTTACGGATGATGAGAGCCATCCGGTTTGCGACTCAATTGCAATTCGCTATAGAAGAAAAAACTTTCCAGGCCATTAAGGACAATGCCGGAAGAATAAAAATCATTTCCCAGGAAAGAATAACAGATGAACTCAACAAAATAATTGCTTCGTCGAAACCGTCTGTGGGCTTCGATCTGTTATACCAGGCAGGATTATTACATTTTATTTTTCCACAAATGGTTGAATTGGCCGGCGCTGAATATAAAGACGGTCATGGACATAAGGATAATTTTTATCATACCCTGCAGGTTCTTGATAATATTGCAGTTAATACCAACAATTTGTGGTTAAGATGGTCGGCAATACTTCATGATATTGCCAAGCCAGTTACAAAGCGCTTTGAAAACGGGCATGGATGGACATTTCATGGACATGAGGTGATAGGGGGAAAGATGGTGCCTAAAATTTTTGCCATGCTCAAACTACCGTTGCATGAAAACATGCGGTTTGTACGAAAGATGGTGGAATTGCATTTACGCCCCATTAGTTTAACAAAAGAGAATATAACGGATTCTGCCGTTCGCCGCCTGTTATTTGATGCCGGTGAGGACTTTGATTCGCTTATGCTTTTATGCAATGCAGATATCACATCAAAGAACAAACATAAGGTGAAACGTTATCTTGAAAATTTTCAAATGGTTAGGCAACGTTGCAGGGAAGTAGAAGAAAAAGATCACCTTCGCAACTGGCAGCCTCCAATTAGTGGAGAAGAAATTATGGAACTGTTTGGACTGGCTCCATCAAGGGAGGTAGGCATATTAAAAAACGCCCTTAAAGATGCTATACTTGATGGGATAATACCAAATAAATATGATGATGCTTTTACATACCTTACTGAAAAAGCAGAGGAAATGAATTTGAAAATAAAGAAATCGTAAATTCGCAACATGGCTATTTTAAAATTCAGAATTTACTTTGAAGAAGATGAGAGTGTTTACCGCGACGTTGTTATCCGGCACACTCAGACTTTTCATGATCTCCATGAAACTATTTTAAAGGCTTACGAATTTGACAATAAGCACAAAGCCACTTTTTTTCGCAGTAATGACCACTGGCAGCGGGGCCGGGAGATAAGTCTTGAAAAGTATGATAAGGAGTATAAAGCAGCACCATTGCTAATGAAAGACACTACCATCGGTTCAGAAATAAAAGATCCCAACCAAAAGTTTATCTATTGGTATGATTTTAATAAAAACTGGACTTTCCTTGTGGAATTAATCAATGTTTCAAAAGAGGAAAATCCCAGGATCAGTTATCCATCTTCTGTAAGATCAGAAGGTATTGCACCCAGCCAGTATGGAACCAAAGGGCTATTGGGAGAAAAGTTTGCTGATGTGGAGGAGAAGTATGACCTGGCAAATGCAAAAGACGGATTTGCTGAAAAGGATGAAGATGGCGAAGACCTTGAAACTGCTGCTGACGATAGTATATCAGAAGAGGAAGAACAAATTTAACTTGGCCGATATATCTGCTCTTGTATTAAAACAGCAATTTAAAGATTACAATATTGCCTGGTCTGCGGATCAGGCATTTTTTTAAATAAGTAATGAACCCGGAAAAAAATAATAAAACCGTTATTATCGTTTGCGGCCCTACGGCGGTTGGAAAAACTGCGCTGGCAATAGCACTTGCAAAACATTTCAGTACTGAAATTATTTCAGCTGATAGCCGGCAATGTTTTAAAGAAATGAATATCGGAGTGGCCAGGCCTTCACCCCGGGAATTACAGGAAATACCGCATCATTTTATTGCCACGCATAGTATACAGGATGAAGTAACGGCTTCTTCATTTGAGCATTATACTTTGAAGAAAGCAGAAGAGTTGTTTATTCATCATGATAATGTGGTCATTTCGGGGGGAACCGGTTTGTACATAAAAGCTTTTTGCGAAGGGTTGGATTATATCCCGGAAATTCCGGATGCAATACGAAGGGAGATTAACTGCAATTATGAAAAGGAAGGATTAGTTTGGCTTCAAGATGAAATAAAGAAAAACGATCCGCCATATTATTCAACCGGCGAAGTGCAAAATCCTTATCGCCTGATGCGGGCATTGGAAGTTGTTCTGGCAACGGGTAAATCAATTTATGAATTTCAAAAGGGAGGAAAAATAATAAGAGATTTTAATATTATTAAGATTGGAATTGAATTGCCAAAAGATGAATTACGGGATCGTATCAACCTGAGAGTTGACCAAATGCTGCAATCGGGTTTATTGGAAGAAGTAAAAAGTCTTTTGCCTCATAAACATTTGATTGCACTCCAAACCGTTGGCTATGCTGAACTATTTGAAATGTTTGAACAAAAAATATCATTGTCGGCGGCGGTGGATGAAATAAAAATTCATACGCGGCAATATGCCAAACGACAAATGACCTGGTTTAAAAAAGATAAAGAAGTCCGATGGTTTCCTCCGTCCGGGTTGAGGGACATACTTTCTTGTATCGGGAATGAGTTACAGTGAATTGCGGCGAAGTATTCTTTTTAAATATACAATAACAGCGTTTAGCCTTCAAATGGTTACCTTTACCGTTTATTTTACTACCAGAACTACTTCGACATTCTTACCATCCTGATCTTGGAACAGCAGCCTGAAAAATGCTTTCCACCCCCTTTATTGTCGTTTTAATAGTAAACAAACAGCATGAAATTATTTTTAGTTTTTTTAGTTTTTAATTTTTTCTTTTTAAACGCTTTTAGTCAGATAGACAGGGAAACTCCACCCGAAACTGAAATCCCCGGATTAAAAATAAATTCCAGCCGCTTATACGGAAAATTAATTGATAAAAAAACGGGTAAACCAATAGAAGCCGCTTCTATACAACTTTTTGTTGCCGATAAAGACAGCATTGTAAGTGGAATGTTAAGTAAACCCAATGGTGATTTTAGTTTTTCCGAACTTTCTTCAGGAACAAATTATAAAGTCGTTATTTCTGCTCTTGGTTATGCTCCGCATGAACAAATAGTGGAAGCAAATGACAACGAAAACAGGAGTTCTGAAGTCGATAAAGACCTGGGAAATATTTCATTGGTAGTAGATGTGCAGGAACTGGGAGAAGTAACGATCATATCTAATAGACCGGTATTGGAATTAGGGATTGACCGTAAAGTATTCAATGTAGCCAGAAGCCTGACCTCAACAGGAGGCACAGCCATTGATGTTATGAAAAATATTCCTTCGCTTACAGTTGACATTGATGGTAATGTAGAATTACGTAAAGGATCACCACAGATATTTGTAGACGGAAGGCCAACTATACTTACCCTTGACCAGATACCTGCTGACAATATTGAAAAAGTAGAATTGATCACCAATCCTTCTGCTAAATATGATGCAGCCAGTTCGGGAGGAATTATCAATATAGTGTTGAAAAAAAATAAACGGTTTGGATTAAACGGAATTGTAACTGCTTCTATTGGTACGCCCCGTATTGGCAATGGAAATCTTAATCTCAATTTGCGGCAAGGGAAATTTAATTTTTATACCATAACCGGGTACAATCAATCCGGAGGAAAAGCCAGGAGTGAAACCGAAAGGCAAAATAAATCAAATGGAATCGTTAGCGATTATTTTAATCAAGTTACGGAAAATAACCGCTTAAGAAAATATAGTTCGCTGCGTTTTGGCATGGATTATTTTGCGGATAATCGTAATACTATTTCTTTAGCACAGGATTTTGGTAAGGGCCGGGTTTCAAATGACGAAATTCAGGAACAAGAGTACCTGAACAGGGATCTTGTAATGGAATATTATGGCAACCGGATCGCAAATGGCAAGGACATATTTAAACGCAATAGCACACGGATGAATTATAAACACAATTTTCCTGAGACAGGCAGGGAATTAACCGCTGACATTACCTATAACCGCGGAGAAAATGCTGAAAACTCCTGGATTCTTAATTCATTTTCATTTCCGGGAGGAACAGAGTATAAGCCTGCCACCCGTGTAAGAAACGAAGGTAGTCGCAGCAACCAGCAATGGACATTGCAATCAGATTATGCGCATCCTTTTGGTGAAACCGCGAAATTGGAGGCGGGCATCAGGAGCTATCAGAATGAGGAAAAAAGTTATTTTAATGCCTTTGAGGTTGATAATTCGCAGGAAACCAAATTACCCCTGAGCAATAATTATAAATACACGGAAAGGATCAATGCATTATATGTTACTTATTCGGTTAAAAAAGAAACATTTTCATTTCAGACGGGCCTGCGGGCAGAAACATCAACATTCTCGGGCAACCTTATTGATAGTGCATATAAATTTGGGTATAAATATCCTGCCGGAATAAAAAAGATATGGGATGCTTTATTTCCCAGTATGTTTTTTACAAAAAAGATCGGTGAAGAAGACCAGTTGCAACTGAATTATTCAAGGAGAATCAGGCGGGCCAGATTCTGGCAGATCAATCCATTTATTGATATCAATGATCCTGTTAATCTTCGACAGGGCAATCCGGAGCTACGACCCGAGTTTATTAATTCTTTTGAATTCAATTACAGCAAAGGCTATAAGAAGGGGAGTTTTTTGAATTCGATATATTTCAGGAACAATCCGGATGATATTACCCAGTACAGTGATACCATTTCGACAGCGCAGTACCAGCAGTTGCAAAATGCCGGAGTGGATCCGAATGCCATTTTAAATACCTATATAAATGCAGGCACTACTAACCGGTATGGTGCTGAATTTGTATTGCAGCATAAAATAAATAAGAATTTCAATATTACTCCTTCGCTTGATTTGCAATACCGAACAGTAAAAGCAAAAGTGAATGATCTTGATTTGAGCAACAAAGGATTTAGCTGGGAAGCGCAACTGACATCCGATTACAAAATCCAGACAAAAAATAAATCCATTTTTAATGATCTTAGTTTTCAGTTAATGGGTGAATATGAATCGGCGGAAGTAATACCACAGGGCAGGAGAAAACCGCAGTTCCAGGTGGACTATGCCATGCGAAAGGATTTTTTAAAGGACAAAAAAGCAACGGTTACTTTTGGTATCAATGATGTTTTTAATAGTCAGCGTTGGGGAACCATCTATGATACTGAAACTTTTTACCAGGATTCCTACAGGCGATGGAATGTCAGAAATTTCAGGATCACATTCAGCTATAAATTTGGCAAGGCAGATTTTTCCCTGCTCAACAGAAATAACAGGGGAGGAAGGGATGATGATTGATCACAAGTGCTGTACAAAAAAAAGGGCCATTTTAGTTGCCCTTTTTTTTGTGAATTATTTTATGGGTGATGTATTATATCTTAAAACCAACTGTCAGCATTATATTGGAACCGGTTGATCTTGTGTTGGCGAATGTATTCGCTTTGTCGGACAGCCGGTAAGGAAAATTGACTTCTTTATTTAATCCATGGATATAAGTAAGGTCGATAAACATGCCGGCATGACGGTAGCCCAGCCCTCCGCTAAGAAACATTTTACTGGCTTTTAATTCTTTGTCTTCGTATGGAGATCCATAATATGCAAATCCCAGTCTCGTCATTACCGTGGTAAATTTAATTTCACCACCCACCCGGAAATTAAATGTGCCCTTATAATAATCCTTAATTACAGAATTTACATTTTTGTAATAAGTCTCCTCATTGGCAGTTCTATAAGACGAAGCTTGCCAGAAACGGTTAGACCCGTTAGTTACGTATTCAATATCCGCAGTCAAAAATCCTCTTTGCTTCCGCACATCTTCCACCTCACGCAAAACGTAAGAACCACTTACCATAAATCGCCAGGGGCTTGTCAGTTCATACCGGTAGTCAGGATCCAGCCCGCTTTCACCCGGAAGGTCAGTAGATTCAACCGTGATAGCGCCGGGGGTAGTCCGGTATTTCTCAAGATCAGTTATCATTTTACCGTGATACGAATCTCTGAGGCTATAAAATGTAGGGCTATGCAAAGCAAATCCCAACCGGACAAAATCTGCAGGTTTTGCGATAACGCCCAACTTGATTGAGCCACCCACACCTTTTGTAGTAAACGTTTCTGATAATTCGGAAAAATTAAAATTATTGTCAGTATTGCCGCTGGCATCGGTTTCTTTAAAAGTGCTTTTCTTTTTGTAATCAACTAGCGAGATTCCAAGGGAACCTCCTACATAAAGTTTATCATCCATATTGGCGGCATAGCCAAGCGCCATTTCTGTAATGCCACCACTTGTTTCAATTTGGTGCGATTGTTTTACAAGAAAATCTCCACCTTCTTTCAATTTCCCCCACATCGCCAGGCTTATAACTTCAGGAGCTATATTACCTGCAAGCGTGGTAGTGTCAATGAGAAAATTATAACCCGCCAGCCGGCTTCCGAATGAAATATTCCTGGCACCAGGTACATCGCCTATATCAATTCCGCTACCCGCTACTTCAAAAGCATATTGTTCAGCTTGAGAACTGAAATCATTTTCTCCTGTATAAAAAATATTGTTTCTAAAATTTGCAGTCCGGGTAAAGGCTAAACTAAGTGCATGGCTTTTCCATTTTTTTGCGCCTTTCCATCCCCCTACAATGCCGGTTGTGCCCAGGTTAAAATAGGAATCCTTTTCTTTGGCATCGGTTCCACGGAAATTGCTTTTATTTCTTAAAAATGAAAATCCGGGTGAGATTACGATCTCGCTGGTGTTATAAAATCCAAGTCCCGCAGGATTTATAAAGGTGGCAGATAAATCGCCACCTAAGGATCCCATGGCGCCGCCGATCGCATTAACCCTGGCAGTGCCGTTGGTTGGCAGAACAGAATATTTCAATACGTCTTCAGGAACCTGTGCATTAATACTAACAGAAAGAAGGGAAATGGTGCCGAGAAATAGAAATTTTTTCATATTCAACTTTTTTCAATTATTGGGTAGAAATAACAAGGGAGGAAACACTCAAGTGTAATACTCAAATACAGTTTCCTCCCTTGAGAATTATTTATTCTGATTTACCTTGAAGGCCTGCTTGATCCTCCACTGCTGCTGCCGCCACTACTGCCACTGCTGCTGCTACTCCTTGACGAAGAGGAGGAATTGCTGTTGTTGCCTGATGAAGGATTATAAGTTCGGGAAGGTGTTGAATTGGAATTGTTAGAATTGGAATTAGTAAACACTTTCCTCATAGATTCACTGAACGAACTTTTATTACTGTTCCGGTTGTTAGAATTGCTATTGTTATAACCATTGTTAACAGCCCTGTTTCCTAAAACAGAACGGCTGGGCGTTTTCCCGGTACTGTAACTATTTGGGTTAAAAAGTACGGCTTTGCTGGGGGCAACAAACGACCTGGGATTTTTAATGATCACTCTGCCCGGATAATAGAGTATGCCGCTGTAATAAGGATTATAAAAATTATTCCAGGTATAGTAGCTATTCCATGGGCTGTGCCAATTATTATAATACCCGTAAGCATTATAGGCATAAGTGTTATTAAAATAATAATCATCCAGTGCCGACCAGCGATACCTGTTTTGTAATCTCATCCTGAGAAAACGGTCTTCATAATAATCATCTGAACCCCGGTAGTACCGGTCATCCTGCTTTTGTACTCGTACATATTCTTCAGCATCCGGACGGGAAGGAGAAAAATATACATCATCAGGTGTTTGACCGCTTTTGTAAGCTGTACTGCAACTCCCAAGGGCAACGGCTGCAAAAGCTAAGAGTATGATGGAAAGTTTCATGGCAAAACGGGTTTAACAGTTTAATGTTGAAGTTACTACTTTTGTGCGACTTTTATTTCACAGGATTCGCACCTAAAGTTACTTTCTTTATGCAGATGGTATTGCCTGCCTGCTGTTAATATAAACGTAAAGATTACCTATGAAAAAGGAGAAATTTGTGTTATGAAAAACAAAAGAAAATGCAAAGAAAAAATAATGAAGCCATCAGCAGAACCCAAAATTGAGAATTAAAAATATGAGCAAAGAAATTACGTCAAGAGAACAGGATTATTCGCAATGGTATAATGATCTAATTATAAAAGGAAGTTTAGCTGATTATTCGGCCGTGCGGGGGTGCATGGTCATCAAGCCTTATGGATTTGCCTTATGGGAAAATATGCGGGATGCGTTGGATAAAATGTTTAAGGACACCGGCCATATGAACGCCTATTTCCCGTTATTTATTCCGAAAAGTTTTTTGAATAAAGAAGCTGCCCATGTAGAAGGGTTTGCCAAAGAATGTGCAGTGGTAACTCATTACCGTTTAAAAAATGATCCTGCTGGCGGGGGATTAATAGTGGACCCGGAAGCCAAACTGGAGGAGGAACTGATCGTTCGTCCAACCAGCGAAACCATTATCTGGAATTCCTATAAAGATTGGATAAAATCCTACCGGGATCTTCCTTTGTTAATTAATCAATGGGCTAATGTGGTACGGTGGGAGATGAGAACCCGGTTATTTTTACGAACCGCGGAGTTTTTATGGCAGGAGGGGCACACAGCGCATGCAACTAAGGAGGAAGCAATAGAAGAAACAAAAAAAATGCTTGAGGTCTATGCCACATTTGCTGAAGAGTTTATGGCCTTACCTGTAATACGTGGAGTAAAAACGGAGAGTGAAAGATTTGCCGGTGCAGAAGATACCTATTGCATAGAAGCCCTCATGCAGGATGGGAAAGCTTTACAGGCAGGCACGTCTCATTTTCTGGGCCAGAATTTTGCCAAAGCCTTTGATGTCAAATTTTCAAACAAAGCCAATCAATTAGAATACGTTTGGGCTACAAGTTGGGGTGTAAGCACAAGGTTGGTGGGTGCGTTGGTTATGGCTCATAGTGATGATGAAGGCCTGGTTTTACCGCCCCGCATAGCTCCCTTGCAAGTTGTTATAGTACCAATATATAAAGGGGATGAGCAAAAATTATCAATAGATGAAAAGGCTAAAGAGATCATGAGCAACCTTAAGAACCTGGGTGTTCGTGTGAAGTATGATGACAATGACAGTAGCAGACCTGGTTGGAAATTTGCCGAGCATGAAATGAAGGGCGTTCCCGTTCGGCTGGCATTAGGGGCAAGAGACCTTGAAAAAAATATGGTAGAGGTGGCCCGGCGAGATACAAAAGAAAAAAAGACAGTTGGCCTGGATGGTATAGCGCAATATATTGACGGGTTATTGTTAGAAATTCAACATCACATGTTCAATAAGGCTAAAACCTATCAACAGGAACATATAACACCTGCCGATAGTTGGGATGAGTTTGAAAAGCTGCTGGATGAAAAAGGTGGTTTTATCAATGCTCATTGGGATGGTACAGCAGAATCGGAAGCTGTTATTAAAGAAAAAACGAAAGCCACCATCCGGTGTATTCCTTTAAATAACTCTTTGGAAGAGGGGAATTGTGTGTTGACAGGAAATCCTTCAAAGCAGAGAGTATTATTTGCAAGAGCCTACTAAGATCACATGCTATATTTAATATTAAACGACAGGTGAATAACCTGTCATTTTTGTTACCATAAAAGCGAAGTATATTTATAACAAACAAAACCAACTTTTATGGAACAAAATCAGGACACATCTATTTTTGGAATTAATGTAGACCAGGCCGGGAAAGCTCATCTTGCTGATGCAGCAAAATGGGGAAGGTTTCTGGCCATTTTTGGCTTTATCATTTGCGGTCTTGTAGTATTGATCGGGATTTTTTTCGGATCTTTTTTCAGTATGCTAACTTCCCAGTATAGCAGTAATCCTTACAGTGGTCTTCCGGGAGGCTCGGGAATGGGAGGCGCCATGGGAGCCTCTATGGCTGTCTTGTATGTACTTATTGCGCTTATCTATTTTTTCCCTTGTTTATACCTTTTTCGGTTTGCCACTAAAATGAAAACCGCCCTGGCAACCAATGACCAGGCATTATTAACTGCTTCCTTTCAAAATTTGAAAGCTTCCCTTCGTTTCATTGGAATACTGACTATCGTAATGATATCTTTTTGGGTCCTGGCCCTTATTGTTGGACTATTGGGAGTCGCAGTCGGTGGCAGCATGTAATTTTTTGCAGAATTTACCAGCAGGCCCCGGGAGGGGCCTTTTATTTTACCGACAGGTAATTGTAATCCTTTAGTAATATATCCAGGAATTCAAATGGTGACAATTGAGATTCGATCTTAAGATGTGATTTTATTTTTTCACTGGCCGTATTGGCCATGTCAACATCTCCTCTTTTCCTGGCGGTTTCCAAAATACTTTTAATAGCATTTATATCGCGGTCGCTTAGTTGCATGATCTGGGGGTAAGAAGGAATATAACTATCTGCTACTTCCTGGAAGACGGTTTCTTCAATACTGGAATTCCGGTTTGTTTTTATCAGAATTGTATGGGCCAGTATATCACCGATGCGTTGTCCCTTTTTTGTAGAAACAACCAACACCAGTTCAGTAATAAAAAAAGCAATGACCGAAATTATAATGAATATGGATTCCGCATTCTGGCCCCCTCCCTGCAGGCCCACTGCCAGTAATAAGATAAACCAAATATCCCGCAAGAGCCATCGGATAAGGAACTGGCTTATACCGGCTCTGCCCCCGTTTTCACTTACCACTTTTAACGCCATAATCTTTTTGCCAACACTTTGACCGTTCATGGTAATCTCAAAGAACACATGATAAATAAGAAGTGGTAAAAAAAGTAAAATGCCAAAGGCCTGCAAATTATAACTGGTATCACCATCCAGGAAATTTGAACCTCTGGCTACAACATTATAAACCTCAATAGCGATCCTTAAATAAAAATAATTGATCAGGATATCGATGATAAGGGCAATAAGCCGCCGGTAAAATTCAGGCACTTCAAATTCAACATCAATATTAAAAGAAGTAGGTACTTTGATTACGGCCATTGCGGCAACGTTTTTATTCGGCTGTTAAATTAACCGGTTTTCATTAATAACAGGTATTCTTTTAACTCTTTTAATGTCCGTGGAGCTAAATGTATGCGGCCTTCAATCTAAAACCAACACAAAAAATGAAATAAATTAATACTGGCCGTGGTTATTATTTTTTCTCTTAAATCAATTATTGATCCGTATGGTTATTTAACAGACAAATTCCTAAGCGGTACTTTTAACTTATATAAAAAACAGTATTTTACAAACTAAATAGAGAAATTGAGGGAAGCCTTATTCATAAAAAAGAACCGAGACCGATGGTTGAAAAATCAGCATGCACCATCAAAAGATGCCGATGAAATGGCAAATGATTTTACCCAATTGGTTGATGACCTTGCTTATGCCAAAACATTTTATCCTTCAGGAAAAGTAACCAAGTACATAAACAGTGAAGCTGCAAAAGTATACCTGGCTATTTATAAAAACCGAAAGGAGGAGTCTAACAGGTTAGTCGATTTCTGGAAATATGATCTCCCGCTTACCATTCGCAGACACCATAGGGTGGTCTTATTTTCTTTTGTTGTATTTCTCATTTTTTTTAGCATAGGGTATTTTGTTTCCTTGCAGGATGAAGGAGTGGCGAGAAGTTTTTTTGGCGATAGTTATGTTGACCAAACATTAGAGAATATTGAAAAAGGAAATCCTTTTGGTATTTATGAATCAGGGAATCCAATTCTCAGCTGGCTCCATCTTATGATCCATAATATCCGGGTTTCTTTATTAATGTTTGCCTCCGGAATTTTTGCAGGTATTCCAAGCCTAAATTTTCTGGCGCAAAATGCTGCTATGGTTGGAATTTTTGATCAGTTTTTTGCAGCAAAAGGACTGGGCATTCAATTTTTCCTGGTTGTATTTGTTCATGGTACCCTGGAACTAACGGCCATCATTATTTCCGGGGCAGCCGGTTTAGTTTTAGGTATAAGTTTTTTATTTCCCGGTACTATTAAACGGATAGAAGCATTAAAGAATGGGGCAAAGGATGGAGTTAAAATTATGATTGGCCTGATGCCGGTATTTGCGCTGGCAGCATTTTTTGAGGGGTTTATCACCCGTTTGTATAATGACCTGTCTGTATTAACAACTATCATCACTTCCCTTTCGGTTGTTTTTGTTATCTGGTATTTTGTTGTGTATCCTATCAGGCTGGGAAGAAAATTAGCCTTAGGAATAAAAGAGGAGAAAGTGTAAGTGCAAAAAGGTATAAGTAAATATTTGATTATGGGGCAGGGAAAAAACATGTGGATATTTCTTTTTTTGCTGTGCCTGGATATTTCCCTGCCTGCACAGGAAAAGATCCGGGCCGATTCGGCTGTTGAATTAAAATATTTGGCAGATACAATTATCTCTGCTGATGTCCCGGCAGATAGTGCATTGGCAGATGATTATTCCAATGAAGAGGACGATGAAGAGAAAACAGAACAGGAATATTTTCTTCGCAAAGAATTTACGGGTGGTTTACCAGATACCCTGTCCATTCGCAGCCTGGGCGATAGTGTAAAGAAAGCATTACAGAAGGACGATGCTTTTTGGTATGCCAATGAAGTTTTTAAGAAAACAAAAAAAAAAGAAAATAAATTAAATGGCCTGGCCCACCCGTTTGTACAGTCCATTTTGTGGATGATTATTATTGGAGGCTTTATTACGGTATTAATTCTATATCTCTACAATAGTCATGCAGGAATATTCCGGAAGAGCAAACTATTACCAGGCGGAGAGGAAGATATTGCCGACAGTAATATCTTTTCAATTAATTACCGGCAGGAAATTGAAAAAGCCGTAAGCCTCAATAACTACAGGCTCGCTGTCCGCCTTCTTTTTTTGCAACTTCTCAGGAATCTGGCCGACAGGCAGATCATTCAATACCGGCAGGACGGGACCAACCAGGATTATTTAATGCAGTTGAATTCAACCAAACTGTATCCTGATTTTTTCAAACTTGCCCGCAATTATGAATATTGCTGGTATGGACAGTTTGACATTGATAAAGAAAAATATGCAGTTATAAAAAAGGAATTTGAAATATTTGAACGCGGTTTATAAAACGTGAAAAAATTTATTCCATATATTCTTATCAGCCTGGTATCATTGGCCATTATTTTTTTATTTTTTACCAGTGAAAATAAAAAGGACCGCCGGTTTGATGGCCGTATAACTTTTCGAAAAAAAGATAAAATTCCATACGGAACCTTTGTAGCTTATGAAGGTTTAAAATCCATCTTTCCCGCTGCAAGCATCCAGACCAGTAAGCAGGAACCGGGGTACTGGGATTCCCTGTCAAATTATGATAGTGGCCAGGCGCTGATCGTTGTTTGCCCCTTCTTCAACGCCAGTAAATACGAAATGAAAAAGTTGATTCGGTTTATGGAAGAAGGGAATGATGTTTTTATAAGCACCATGCATTTATCCAATGAGGTTACTGAAATTTTAAAATGCGATGCCAATTCGCCGGAAGGCCTTTATTATTATTTTGAACAATCAGAAGGGTCAGACCTGCTTTCTGTATCGCTGGCCATACCACCTTTTCATAAGCCGTCAAGCTATACTTATCCCGGTAAGAGGTATGATTTTTATTTTTATAAACTGGATACGGCGGTAGTATCAGTGTTGGGATATGATAAAGATAACAGGCCCGATTTTATTCATCTGAAAGCTGGCAAAGGAAATTTGTATGTTCACCTGGCGCCGTTAGCCTTCAGTAATTATTTCTTGCTGCATAAGAATAATATTTCCTATTATGAAAAGGCATTGTCTGTCATTTCTCCCGGTACAAATAAAGTGGTGTGGGATGAATATTACAGCACGAAAAAACAGCCCAGGCAAAAGGAATCAAACTGGTTAAATGGATTTTTGAAACACCCCTCCCTGAGGTGGGCTTTGCTTACTGCACTCATTGCTCTGCTGGCATTTGTTTTAATGGAAATGAGAAGAAAGCAACGGGCAATCCCTGTAATGGGAAAACCAGTTAATGATTCTCTGGAGTTTGTTAAAACGATCGGGCGATTGTATCATGATAAAGGAGATCATAAAAATCTAAGTAAAAAAATGGCAGCTTATTTCCTGGAGCATGTGCGAAGCCGGTATAAATTACCTACATCAGAATTGGATGCGGATTTTGTAAAAAATCTTCATTTAAAAACTAATATCAGCCAGGAAGAAATCAGTGAGATTGTTTCTTTTATCAACCAGGTAGATACCTTCGATGTGGTCAATGAAAAGAAATTATTCTCCTTTCATAAACAATTAGAAAAATTTTATAAAAATGCATAGGGGTTTAAAATGCCCCTCAATGGCAAGTTTTGTATATCATTTAATAATGCCCGGAAATTTCTTTGAGTATTAAAATAATGGAATAAAATGGAAGAACAAATATTTCAATCCCGTACCGACCTGACCGGGCTGAATGAGGCCGTAACGGCTATTCGCAACGAGATAAAAAAAGTGATTGTAGGCCAGGATGAAATGGTAAAATTAATTATGGCCGCCTTGCTGGCCGATGGGCATGTGTTAATTGAAGGTGTTCCGGGCGTTGCAAAAACCTTGACAGCACGATTGGTAGCCAGGAGTATTAACGCCGGTTTTTCCCGGATTCAATTCACTCCGGATCTCATGCCATCCGATGTGTTGGGTACACCTGTATTCAATCCCAAAGACGCCGTATTTGAATTTAAGAAAGGCCCCATCTTCAGCAACATCATATTGGTTGATGAAATCAACAGGGCTCCCGCTAAAACGCAATCTGCCTTGCTCGAAGTCATGGAGGAACGCCAGGCTTCGGTTGATGGCAAAACATACCCGATGGCAGCTCCCTTTATTGTGATGGCTACGCAGAATCCGGTAGAACAAGAAGGTACATACCGGTTGCCAGAGGCGCAACTGGATCGTTTTATTTTTAAGATCGTAGTTCCCTATCCTGACGAGATGCAGGAGTTAGCTATTCTATCACAATTTCATCACATGGGTAATACTAAAGTGAATGAGATGGTGAATCCTGTACTTAACGGTGATCAGATAAACAGGCTGCGACAACAAATAAAAAGTATCCTCATTGAAGAAAAATTATTGCAATTTATCGCACGGCTAATTCACCAGACCCGCAATCATAAATCAATATACCTGGGAGCCTCGCCCCGGGCCTCACTGGCTGTAATGAATTCGTCCAAAGCCATAGCCGCAATGCAGGGAAGAGATTTTGTGTTACCGGAAGATATTCTGGAAGTGGTGGTGCCCGTGTTGCGCCACCGCATTATACTGGCTCCTGATAAGGAAATGGAAGGGGTGACGGAGGAAGAGGTTATCAGGCAGATTTTGCATACGATGGATGTACCAAGATGATCAAATAAAGCCGGGTAATTTATAAATCCAAAATCCTGAATTAAGGATAGGTATGATAAAATCTTTTTACTTCAATACTATTGTTTACTACGTGGCCGGCCTGGCCTCCGTAGTTTTTGTAGCCAGTTATTTTCAGCCGGCTCTCTTTCGTGTTGCCGTATTGATCCTGCTTTTATTGGGGACAGCCATTGTCATTGACGCACTTTTATTGTATGTGAAAAAAAAGGGATTTTCTGCTGAACGAAAAACAACCGACCGGCTCAGTATCGGCGATCCGAATAAAGTGGTCCTCCGGATTTTTAATCATTATGCATTTCCCGCCAGGGTAGAAGTGATTGACGAATTACCTGTTCAGTTCCAGGCAAGGAAGTGGAAGCGGAAAGCAAAAATTGAAAGTGGAGAGCGAAAGGAGATCGAGTATTTTTTGCAACCCCTAAGCAGGGGAGAATATGTTTTTGAAAGTATAAATGTATTTGTGCACGGGCTTTTACAATTGGTCAGGCGTCGTTATGTTTTTCCTGCCAGGCATACAGTAAAAGTATACCCGTCCTACATACAAATGAGAAGGTTTCAATTGCTGGCAGTCAGCAACCGGCTGCAGGAAGCGGGTGTAAAGCGTATTCGTAAATTAGGCCATAGTATGGAGTTTGAGCAGATAAAGGAATATGTGCGGGGTGATGATTTCCGGACCATCAACTGGAAGGCGACAGCCCGTAAAGAAGCACTCATGGTAAACAATTTTACGGATGAACGCAGTCAGCAGATCTATTGCATTATCAATAAAGGGCGGGTAATGAAAATGCCATTTGGCGGTATGACCTTGCTGGATTATGCAATCAATGCCTCGCTTGTTCTTTGCAATGTAGCGTTGGTAAAACAGGATAAGGCCGGGTTGATCACCTTTGCAGAAAACCTGGATGCCTTTGTTCTGGCCGATAAGAAAACTACACAAATGAACCTGCTGCTTGAAACATTATACAAACAGCAAACACAATTTTTGGAACCTGATTTTGAAAAATTATTTTCAGTAATCCGCAATCGCATCAGCAACAGAAGCCTGCTGATCTTATTTACCAATTTTGAATCGGTGGAAAGTTTGAAACGGGAAATGCCGGCTTTAAAACGCATCGCCCGGTATCATTTATTACTCGTTGTATTTTTTGAAAATACGGAGTTGAAGGAGCTAACCGAAAAGAAAGCACTAAAACTGGAAGATATTTATATAAAAACCATTGCAGAAAAATTTGTATATGAAAAAAAGTTAATGGTCAAAGAACTTCATTTGAATGGTATTCCTTCTATCCTCACCAAACCAGAGAATCTTACAGTCAATACGGTAAATAAATATCTTGAATTAAAAACCAGGATGTCCATCTGAACCCTGAATTTACTTTTCTATTTTGCGAACTCTTTTTATGATTTATTTCTTATTATTCAAGAGAATAAATTACCTCTCATAAATTTCATTCCCCGTTTCGTATTTCCCTTCTCGACTACGACCTTTGCCAAATGAAAACGATGAATAGTTTTGAGGATGGGAAAGTAATATTGATCAATAAGCCACTACGCTGGACTTCATTTGATGTGATCAGGAAAATCAGGAACCTTATCAAAATAAAAAAAGTGGGGCATGCGGGTACTTTAGATCCGCTGGCAACGGGCCTGCTTATTGTTTGTACAGGTAAGTTTACTAAAAAGATCAATGAATATATGGCCAGGGAAAAAGAATATACCGGCACGTTCACTTTAGGGGCCACCACGGTCTCTTACGACCTGGAACAGGAGCCGGTGGATTTTTTACCTTTTATACATTTGACTGAGGAACAAATAAGAGATGCGATTATTCCTTTTACCGGCGAGATTATGCAGGTGCCTCCTTCACATTCCGCCATTCAAATAAAGGGCAAGCGGGTTTATGAACTTGCACGCCAGGGAAAAGAAGTGATCATAGAACCCCGGAAAGTAACGGTCAGCGAATTTGAGATTACAAAGATTGAATTACCCCTGGTTTATTTCCGGGTAGTGTGCGGCACCGGCACTTATATCCGCAGCCTGGCTCATGATGTTGGGAAGGCATTAGGTTGCGGTGCTTATCTCAGCAGTTTATGCCGGACCCGCATTGGTGAGTTTAAAGTGGAAGATGCGATGTCGATGGATGAATTTGAATTGGAAGTATCAGGTATAAATAATAAGCACTAACAATTCATTGATCATGGGTTGAGACAGGACTAATAAAAGAAGGTCGGCTCAATGATGGAGCTGACCTTCTTTTAAAGTGAGTTAAAAATCAAAATCCTTTTTTCTCGTTGGCCTTTTGCATTGGATTGATACCCTTGCTCTGGCCCCGGGCCGCTGCGGCTTTTTGTTTAAATATGGTAAACCTGGACGGCGGGGGTATAATGTTCCAACTGTTATTGGTGGTATTGATATCTGCTGTTTCACGAAGAGGATCCAATTGTATAGAGGTCACTTCTTTTTCCTTCACAAATGTCTTTATTACTTTGTTTTCATTATGCCGCCATACCTGGGCAGGAATTCTGTCGATTTCTTTTGAGCCATCTTTATACGTCCACTCTATAATGATGGGCATCACCAAACCACCTTTATTACTAAAAGTAAGTTCATACATATAGCGGTTGGCATATTTCTCTTTTTCATTATCAGATAATGCTTCTTCCTCAGGGGCCGGAATTTTTACTTCGAAGTTACTGCCGTCGTAGGGTTCCAGGCCTCTTGCATATCTCCAGTAGAAATCACGCAGGGTGGTGTCTTCATCTGTTTTAAACTGCATACCACTTTCGCGGTTACGCATTTTTGATATATCATCATAAGGCGACAAAAGGGGCTTATCCAATTTGCGGATCACTGTTCTGTCTTCGGTATCACCGGCAGCAGATGTGAGGTCAGGTTTTGAATACTTCACTGAATCTAAAGAAATATCGCAGGCGTCGGTACCGTAGAACCATCCCCTCCAAAACCAATCAAGATCTTCTCCGCTGGCATCCTCCATCGTACGAAAAAAGTCTGCAGGCTCCGGGTGTTTAAAAGCCCATCTTCTTGCATATTCTTTAAAGGCATAGTCAAAAAGTTCACGACCCATAATCGTTTCCCTGAGTATGTTTAAACCAGTAGCCGGTTTTGTATATGCATTAGGACCAAATCCAATAATATTTTCTGAATTACTCATGATAGGTTCCAGCTCGTCTTTCGGCAATTTCATATAATCAACAATAGCATAAGCCGGTCCTTTACCTCTTACGGGAAATTTATTATCCCAAAGCTCTTCGGTCAGGTATTCAACAAAAGAATTTAATCCTTCATCCATCCAGCTCCACTGGCGTTCATCACTATTAATGATCATTGGAAAAAAGTTATGGCCTACTTCGTGAATAATAACTCCCAGCATACCATACTTGGTGCCTTCCGTATAACTTCCGTCTTTTTCGGTACGGCCATAGTTGAAGCAGATCATAGGGTATTCCATGCCATTGGCAGCTTCTACACTTTGCGCTACAGGGTAGGGGTAGGGTATTGTAAAATCTGAATAGCTTTTAATTGTATGTGCTACAGCCTTCGTTGAAAAAGGACGATACAAACCATAAGCTTCTTTACCATAAAAACTCATGCACATGATCTTTTTTCCCTCTACTGTTACCGGCATGGCATCCCAAATAAATTTACGGCTGCTGGTCCAGGCAAAATCACGAACATTATCAGCTTTATATATCCACGTTTTAGTTTTAGAACTTTTATTTTTTTCTGCTTCCTTTGCTTCTTCCAGTGTAACTATCTCCACAGGCTCCTTACTTGTCTGTGCTTTTTTCCACCGGCTCATTTGAGCAGGGCTCAGGTTAACTGCATAATTCAGGCATTCTCCAGTGGAACCTACCACATGGTCTGCAGGCACGGTCATCTGTACTTTAAAGTTGCCAAAAGTGAGGGCAAACTCACCTCTTCCTGTAAATTGGTGATTCTGCCATCCCTGGAAATCGCTGTAAACACAAAGCCGGGGATACCATTGCGCAATAGTGAACAGGTGATTGCCATCTTCCGGAAAGTATTCATAGCCACCTCTGCCACCCATGCCAATGCGGTCAGCAATTTTGTAATCCCAATTGATTTTAAAAATAAAACGCTGACCTGGTTTTAATGCAACTGGCAATTCTACACGCATCATTGTTTTATTGATGGTGTATTTTAAATCTTTCCCTATAGCATCAGTTATTTTCAGGATATTAAATCCGTAACCATTATCTTTTTTTTCAACAGCAATATTGTCGAGTTTCTGAAGGCTTACCTGGTTACTCATAGGGTTGCTCACCTGGTAATTGGCATTGTTTACCGTGCTGTGCTGGTTTTCATCTAACTGTAGCCATAAAAAAGTTAGCAGGTTAGGCGAATTATTAAAATAGGTTATGGTTTCACTGCCTTTTAATTTAAGGTTCTTTTCATCCAGCTCACACTTAATGTCATAATCTGCTCTTTGTTGCCAGTAATCAGGCCCCGGGGCTCCGCTTGCTGTGCGGTAGGAGTTAGGTGTAGGCATGATAGTACCCAACTGCTCAAACTTATTTCCATGGTTACTTCCCGGGTTGTTGCCAATATTTTGAGCCATTAAAAAACTAAAGGCCATAAATTGCAAACTACAGACCCATACAAACTTTTTCATCAATGGTTTTTTATTTATTGTAAAGCGTATATTTTATAAAATATCAGAAAAAACTATCCTTTTTGAAGGAATTTAAAAATGGGGTATTCGTTCCCATGCCATCTTACAGCCAATAACTAACACCACGGATGACAAAAATAATACCCAATATCTTCGGTTTACTTTCAAAATATTGACAAGCAGGTGCGTGATAAGCAGCAATATCAGTACAACCATTAGCTGGCCTGCTTCCAGGCCAATATTAAAACCAAAAAGTCCCCAACCTAAGTTTTCGCCCTTTGCCAGCATAAATCTTATTGAGTTAGCAAAGCCCATACCATGTATCAACCCAAAAAAAAGGGCAAAGAAATAATTAATGCGGATTGTTTGTACAGTAAATTTTTTTTGGAACAGGTTTGAAATAGCCGTGATAATAATAGTGACCGGGATCAAAAATTCTACCCATAGAGATGGCAAACGGAACCAGTCCAACACACTTATGGCCAGGGTGAGGGAATGACCAAGTGTAAAAGCTGTAACCAGGATCAGTACTTGTTTCCAGTCTTTTAAATTATAAATGGCACAAATAGCAGCGATAAAAAGCAGGTGATCCAATGCGCCGGAACTAATAATGTGGTCCCATCCCAATCCAAAATAAAACCCGAAATCTTCCATTTAAGTTTATAAGGGTTCAAATTAATTTACCTTTCTGTTATTTTTAACGTCTTGTCATGAAAAGGCGTCAAAATAAGCCACAGTTTTGCAACTACACAAAAAAAATGTTTTAATGGCAACCTGGTCTTTTAAATGGCTTTTTATTTTTATGCTGCCGGCTGGTTTATTTAGTACAAAGGATAGCGGCAGCACTACCAATTTAGCTGGTCCCCAGGTTAAAGAATTTCATCCAATACATGTCAGTGTTACCGAGATCAACCACAATTTTTCCGAAAAAACCTTTGAGATCAGCTGCAAATTATTTACAGATGATTTTGAGAAAGTGCTGACGCAGAACTACAATACCAAAGTAGATCTTATTAACCCGCCAGACAGGCCGGCCGTGGAAAAATTAGTGAGTGATTATATTGCCCGGCATCTTCAATTAAAAAATGATGGTAAACCTGTGGCCTTCTCATTTATTGGATATGAAAAAGACAATGATGCAATCTTTAGCTATTTCCAGGTTGATGATGTAGTCTCAGTAAAAAAATTAGAGATAACTAATAATATTCTTTTTGAATTATTTACTGACCAGTTTAATTTAATGCACGTTATCGTTGACGGAAAAAGAAAGAGCAAGAAACTGGATTATCCCACAAAGCTTGCGGTCTTTAATTTTTAGGGAAAGTGTTATTCTTCCATTTCTTCTCTCAAAGCATTACTGATCTTCACCAAAACTTTATCTATCCGGTGGCTGTCCATGTCCATGATTTCAATGCTAAAGCCTTTCCATTCCAGCGTATTCCCAACTTGTGGTATTCGTTCTAACCGGTGAAGTATAAAACCGGCAAGGGTATCAAACTCCTGTTCACCTTCATTCATCCATTCTGCTTTATCGAAATGGGTAAGAAAATCATAAAAAGGAATTTGGGCATCTACCAGGTAAGATCCATCTTCCCGTGAAGTAATTTCGTAGTCAATGAGGTCAGGCTGCGGCATATCCCCGATAATGGCTTCCAGGATATCATTGAGGGTTATCATCCCTAATATCGATCCGTATTCATCCACTATAAAACAGGAATGCAGCTTGGACTCCTTAAATTTTTCCATAACCTGGAATGCCGTATTGTTTTCAGGTACAAATAAAGCCGGACGCATCAGGTTTCTGAATTGGACATTATCCGGGCTCACATACAAATCTTTTATCGCCACTACTCCCTTTATATTATCAATTGTCCGGTCGCATATCGGGTAAACCGAATGCGGTTCACTCATGATCTTCTCTTTGATGGTTTCTTCTGTATCATCTACACCAAACCAGAGAATATCGCTGCGGTGTGTCATTAGCGATGTAATGTTACGGTCGCTAAGATGAAATACTCTTTCAATGATATCCTGTTCTGTTTCTTCTATGGTGCCCTGTTCGGTGCCTTCGCTGATGATCGCTTTTATTTCCTCCTCCGTTACCTGGTTGTCTTTGGGTTTTAAGCCAAATATTTTTACAATGATATTACTGGACTTACTTAACAGCCATATAAATGGATGTGTAACAAGACTAAAGATTCTCATCGGTGTTCCCACAGCTTTGGCAATCGTTTCCGGCCTTGAAAGCCCAATTCTCTTAGGCACCAGTTCTCCAAATACAATAGTGAAATAGGTGACTATAATAACTACAATGGCTGTTGCAATTCCATAACTGTAAGGAGCAAGAGAAGGCCATTGGTTTAAAAAGACAGCAAAATCATCTGTAATTTTTTCCCCGGAATAAATACCAGTAAGGATACTGATTACAGTGATACCCATTTGGACGGTAGAAAGGAAAGTTTCTGGCTTATTGGATAATTTGAGAGCCTCTTCAGCTTTTTTATCCCCCTTATTGGCTTGTACTTCCAACCTGGATTTTCTAGCTGACACCAAAGCAATTTCCGCCATTGAAAAAAGACCATTGAGCAGAATCAGCCCGGCCAGGATTAATATTTCCATTAAGAAGAAACAGTTGATTGTAAATCGAAGATAGCGAATCCATAGCGCTTATTAAATAACCAACCCGTGAGCCAGCCAAAAAGTAAACCCAATAAGGCCCCGCCCAAAATATCGGTGGGATAATGTATGCCAATATATACCTGTGAATAGGCGATAAGACCCGCCCATATAAAGGCGATGGCTGCTGCTTTTTTTAAAAGTGGCCTGGCTGTGATGAAGAAAAATGTGGCGAGGCCGAAATGGTTGGCAGCATGATTAGAAACAAAACTATAACCAGTAGAACAATGGTTTGCCAGTAACCGAACATGCAAGAAGAAGCCCGGATCGCCGCACGGCCTTGTTCTTTGAAAGTTATGTTTAAAAATATAGGTGCCTGTCATATCAGTTAATGCTACGGTGACGATAAAAAATAAAATCCACCAGGCCCCTTTACCTTTGTAATTGAGCAATGCAAAAACACCCAGGAACAAATACAGCGGTGCCCAGTTCATCGGGTAGCGCATGGCTGGCATCAATTCATCAAAAAAGGAATTAGTAAGATCATTGTTTATTAATATAAACAACCATTGATCCCATTGTTGCAATTTCTGCCAGATCGTTAATAAAAATAAAAAAAGCATATTGGCAAAAATACCAATTGGGCGGTTACAGTTTTGGATAAACACAAACTTGCCCGAACCATATAAATGAATTTCTTTTGCACTCTTTCTGATGATAATAAAAAACAGATACTATTGCCATGCTGACCAGGTATAAAATACCGAAAACTTTAATATGGGTTTTCAACCTGTTCATTATTTTCCTCCTGATATTTACTTTATTCAGGCTGGCTACCTATTTTGCGTTCAAACCATCCAATTTTTCTTTTAAAGACCTGGCGCCATCCTTCCTGATGGGTATTCAATATGACCTGCGCTGGATCGCCATCATTCTGTTGCCCATTGTTACGTTCAGCATGTTTCCAAAGTTTTCTCCTTTTTATTCTGCACCCAATAAAAAATGGTGGACCTGGTACCTGGTGATAGTAACCTTTATTGTGTTTTTCTTTTTTGCTGCTGATTTTGGAAGCTTTTCATACAACCAGACCCGGCTGGATGCCGGCGCTATGAACTTTGTTGAAGACCCGGGAATTTCACTCCGGATGATGTGGCAAACTTACCCGTTATTCTGGATGATACTGGGGTTGCTGGTCTCCGTTTTTCTTTTCTGGTGGATGTATGGAAAAAGCCACTGGCGGGTAATCTCTTCTACTGATGGGCTGAAAATTCCCTACCGCCGGAAATTTTTTATTATAACTGCTCTTATATTCTGCATTTTCATTTATGGAAGAATAGCGTTAACACCTTTAACCTGGAGACAATGTTTTGCATTTGGAGATAGTTTTAAATCTTATCTCGCATTAAATCCACTTCAAAATTTTTTTGCAACACTTAAACTCCGCAAGCCGGATTTCAATGAACAAAAAGCCAGGGAGGTATTTCCGGTAATGGCCAGGTGGATGCAATTGCAGGATTCAACAAATTTTTCCTATCAACGGATCGTTTCTCCTGGAAGCACAGCCATAGAAAGCCAGCCCAATATAGTACTGGTCATGTGCGAATCATTCAGCATGTATAAGAGCAGTATGAGCGGCAATCCACTCAATACAACTCCTTTCTTCGATTCGCTTTCTCAGAATGGAATTTTTTTTGACCGATGTTTCTCACCCCATTTTTCTACTGCCAGGGGATTGTTTGCTATTATTACCGGTATTCCGGATGCGCAGCTATTTAAATTTTCTACCCGTAATCCCCTCGCTATAAAACAGCATACCATCATTAACAATTTTGAAGGTTATGATAAGCACTATTTTTTGGGAGGCAGTCCTGAGTTTAATAATTTCGGCGGCCTGTTAAAAAACATAGATGATCTTCAAATGCACTCGGAGGGTAGTTTTCAATCACCCAGGATCAATGTATGGGGCATAAGCGACAAGGATCTTTTTATGGAAGCCAATGCAGTTTTCAGGGAAAAGAAAAATCCTTTTTTTGCCATCATCCAGACTTCAGATAATCATCGTCCCTATATGATCCCCCCGGAGGATACGGCTGAATTTGAAAGGAAAGTGGTGGCTGAAGAACAATTGCTGGAATATGGATTTACTTCCGTGGAGGAATATAATTCATTTCGTTATTCAGATTATTGTTTTAGTAAATTCATGAAAGCTGCGGAAAAGGAATCTTATTATCATAATACTATTTTTGTTTTTATAGGCGATCACGGCGTAGCCGGCAATGCCAGGCGAATGTATCCCGAAGTTTGGACAACGGAGAGACTTACTGATGAACATGTGCCTTTGTTGTTTTATGCTCCCTACCTGTTAATACCTCAAAAAAAATCGGAAGTAGTTTCGCAAATTGATGTGCTGCCCACCATAGCAGGAATGATACAACAGCCGTATTTAAATACAACATTAGGACGAGATTTGCTGGACCCTGCCAAAAAAAATAATTATGCCTTTATTACCAATACCGCCGGTAAAGTAGGTATCGTCACTGATGATTTTTATTTTATAAAAAATCTCAATTTTAAAGAGGATAAAATGGTGGCTGTTTCAGATAGCAGCTACCGGTTCAACCAGCAGCAGCAGGATTCCATCCGGCAAAAATTATCAACCTTTAGTTCAGCTTTTTTTGAAACCGCCCGGTATATGCTGATGAATAATAAGGGATACTGATCCTCCATGGCTTAGGAAATAATTTATTTTACTCTTGTGGCTTTTTTTCTGTCTTCAGAAAGCTTTTTTGTGCGATGATGATCAGCCTGGGTGTTTTTTTTATATCATAAGCATTGAAATGATAATCCCCAAAGACTTCTTTTATTTGCATGCCCCGGTAACTTAACATATCGGTAAAATCGCCTAGGGAAAACTTGGTGACTTTCTCTATATATTCCTGGGAGGAAACCAGTGCCGGATCCGATACAATGATCCTTTTATAAAAATGGGAATCGTCTTCCCACCTGTGTATTTCATACGAGGTAGAACCTAATTGTTTTAATTCATTATGAACGAGATGTTCCTCCGCAAAATGAACGTTCAGGTAATCGATAACAAAGTACCCACCGGGCTTTAACCCCGACGATATGGTCCTGATGGAATCATCATGTTCACGCTGCGTATTAAAATATCCAAAACTTGTAAAAAAATTAAAAACATAATCGAAATAATTACCCCAAAAAGGGAGACGCATATCATGCTCAAAAAATTCGAGATTGTCCTGTTCAAACTGGCGGGCGAAGGATATGCTATCGGGCGAAATGTCAATACCGGTTACCTGGTAACCCATAGCGGCCAGTTTTTTGCTATGTCTTCCCTTGCCGCAGGCCAGGTCAAGCATCCTGCTTCCCTGTTCCGGCTTCAGGTATTTTATCAATTCATCAATAAAATCTTCAGCTTCTTTTTCATCACGTTCAAAGTAAAGTTTGTGGTAAAACGGAGAATTAAACCAGTCTGCGTACCATACATTCTCTTTCATACTAACGTTTGGGCAAATGTAAGCAGGCTTTAAATAGGCTGAAGATATTTGAAATCCTTATTTTTGCTCCTGTTGAAAATCTGCTCTTTTTAAAAAATGATATTCAACCACCATCCTGGAACAAACCTTTTAATCAATTAAGAACATAACAATTTTCACAGTGGCATTAATCAAGAGCATCTCTGGAATTAGAGGAACTATTGGAGGGAAACCTGGTGAGAACCTTACTCCATTAGATGTAATAAAATTCACAGCCGCCTTTGGAAGCATCATTTCCAAAAAAAATAAAAAAACAAAAGTTATAATAGGCCGGGATGGCCGCATCAGCGGTTCCATGGTTCGTGACCTGGTCGTTAGTTCACTCACCGGCCTGGGTATTGATGTCATTGACCTCGGTCTTTCCACCACGCCGACAGTGGAAGTGGCAGTTAAAATGGAAAAGGCTGACGGCGGCATCATTATTACCGCCAGCCATAATCCCAAAGAATGGAACGCCCTGAAATTGCTCAACAATGAAGGGGAGTTTATTTCAGCAGAAACCGGTGCCATGGTTTTAGAACTGGCCGCCAGGGAAGATTTTGTATTCAGCAACGTTGACAAGTTGGGAACAGTTTCGTTCAACGACACTTACCTGCAAAAACATATTGATGCTGTTCTTTCCTATCCGCTGGTACATGTAAAAGCCATTGCCAACAAGAATATGAAAATTGTTGTGGATGCTGTCAATTCCACCGGTGCCATTTTTGTTCCTGCCCTGCTTAAGGCCATGGGCGTAAAAGATGTGGTGTTGTTAAATGGTGAAGTCAATGGAAAATTTGCACATAATCCTGAGCCACTGCCCGAGAATTTAATACAACTCAGCAATGAGGTAGTAAAAGAAAAAGCTGACCTGGGTATAGCCGTGGATCCGGATGTTGACCGGTTATGTTTTGTGAATGAGGATGGCAGTATGTTTGGTGAAGAATACACCCTGGTTGCCGTAGCAGATTATATTTTGAGCCAGCGGAAACTGGACCCTTCTGCAGCAGGTGCCAATACGGTGAGCAATATGAGCAGCACAAAAGCCCTTAAGGAAATAACCTTAAAAAATGGTGGCGAATATTTTCCTTCAGCTGTTGGTGAAGTAAATGTGGTAAGAAAAATGAAGGAAGTAAATGCCGTAATAGGTGGGGAAGGAAATGGCGGAATCATTGTTCCTGATTTTCACTATGGCCGGGATGCATTAATAGGGATTGGTTTATTTCTTAGTCACCTGGCTAATCATAAAAATGGAATGAGATCCCTGAGGGCGCAATACCCCGATTATTTTATCGCCAAGAAAAAGATGGAATTGGGTGAAGGGATTAATATAAAGTCAATATTTGAAAAGATAAAAACCAAATACAAAAATCAACCGGTCAATACCGAGGATGGATTGAAGATAGAGTTTGACAGTGATTGGGTTCATCTCCGCACATCTAATACTGAACCCATTATCCGCATTTATTCCGAAAGTAATTTTGAAACTACGGCAAACAATATTGCAGTCCGGTTAATGCAGGATATCCGGGAGTTTACTCCCAATATGTAACATCATTATTTATTTCAATGCATAAGCTAATGGCAGGGAACAGGGATAAATTCCACTGGCCTCTCAGCTGAATAATTATCTTTGCCCCGCTTAAAGCGGCGCTGCCATCATAGGGCCTGCAGTGCAAGTATAACCTTTGAAATATGAACCGTATTTATTTTGATAACGCCGCCACTACTCCGGTTGACAAGGAAGTGCTGGATGCCATGCTGCCTTATTTAACTACGCATTTTGGTAACCCATCTTCTATTTACTCTTATGGTCGTGAAAGCAGGCTCGCCATTGAAACAGCCAGGAAAACCGTTGCTAAATTATTGAATGCCTACCCGGGTGAAATTTTTTTTACCAGTGGTGGAACTGAAAGTAATAACACCGCCATTCTGTCTGCCATCAGGGATCTTGGATGCAAACATATTATTTCATCACTGGTGGAGCATCATGCCGTGTTACATACCGTGGAGCATTATGGATGCGGGGAAGAGATGAGTTACAGTCATGTAAAATTATTACCCAATGGGCATGTAGATTTAGAAAGCCTGGAAGAAGAATTAAAAAAACAGGAAAAAAGATGCCTGGTATCCCTGATGCACGCCAATAATGAAATTGGTAATATGCTGGATATTGACGCGGTCGGCAATCTTTGCAAACAACACAACGCAATTTTTCATTCTGATTGTGTGCAAACAGTGGGTCATTATCAATTAGACCTGAGGAAAACTGCAGTTCATTTCATTTCAGGTTCCGGTCATAAATTTCATGGTCCCAAGGGGATTGGTATCCTGTATATAAATGATAATATAAAGGCAAAACCCTTTATATATGGTGGCGGCCAGGAAAGAAACATGAGGGCGGGTACAGAAAATATTTATGGCATTGTTGGTTTTGCAAAAGCCCTGGAACTGGCAATGATCAACCAGGAGAAAGAGAGCAATTATATCCGGTCACTGAAAACCTATATGACTGAGCAGCTTCGAAAAAAAATAAAAGGGGTGAGTTTCAATGGCGATCATGATGGACAGTGTCTTTACACAGTGTTAAGCACTGCATTTCCAAAAACTGAAAAGTCCGAGATGATCCTTTTTAATCTTGATATCAGTAATATTTGTGTTTCAGGTGGAAGTGCCTGCAGCAGTGGTGCCGACCAGGGAAGCCATGTTATTCGTGCTATTGATAATAATCCACACAAGGTGACTGTTCGTTTTTCATTTAGCAAGCATAATACAAAAGAAGAGGTAGACCAGGTGGTGCATAAACTGGAAGAAATGATATAAGGACTTCCTCAATTATCATGTTTGTTTTCAATAATATTGCATGATAAAATTAATCAGCTCTTAAAATAACCAGGTGCAGGTTGAGTATTTGTTAGTGATTGAGTATTCTCTTCAAGGATTAAACTTCTATGGAGCCAGTAAAACTTCTATAAATAATACCAGGGATTTCTTCTTGCTGCTTTTACATATTTTCTCATATTTCTCCAGAAAGCAAGAATCATATAAAGAATAATGGGGGAGCCCATTGTCAAAAGAGAGGTATAAATAAAATACTGGCGGATCCGGCTGGTAGCGATACCCATGCGGTCGCCGATAGCGGAACAAACGCCAAAGGCATTCCATTCTACAAAGCTTTTGAATTTATTCATACGATAAAATTAAAAAAAACTGTGCCAAAGAGAACAGATCAATCCGGAAAAAAGATTGTTTTACTGTAAATTCGCAACACTTTAGGTTTGGAATTTTGGGTTCATGATCTGTTTAGCAATTACCTCAAATTTCAATCCAACAAACTTCAAACTAAACTTATGGTATTTGATCTCGATCTTATCAGGAAAATCTACGCAGAAATACCGGCCAAGGTGTCTGCGGCCCGTCAACTTATTGGTAAGCCGCTTACGCTTACTGAAAAAATATTGTATTCACACCTTTACAGTGCTAATCCCGCATCCCCATTTTCCCGTGGAAAAGATTATGTAGACTTTGCTCCGGACAGGGTGGCTATGCAGGATGCAACAGCCCAGATGGCCTTGCTGCAGTTCAGTACGGCCGGCCGCAGCCAGGTAGCTGTCCCTTCTACTGTGCATTGTGATCACCTGATACAGGCAAAAGTGGGAGCCCAGGCCGACCTGGCAACAGCGAATGAAGTAAATAAAGAAGTATACGATTTCCTGGCTTCTATCTCTAATAAATATGGCATTGGGTTTTGGAAACCCGGCGCCGGCATTATTCACCAGGTTGTACTTGAAAATTATGCATTCCCCGGTGGTATGATGATAGGAACCGATTCCCACACACCAAATGCCGGCGGGCTCGGTATGGTAGCCATTGGAGTTGGCGGTGCCGATGCGGTTGATGTAATGGCCGGTTTGCCCTGGGAATTAAAAATGCCTAAAATTATTGGGGTAAAACTTACCGGCAGGCTAAACGGATGGACATCCTGCAAGGATGTGATTCTGTGGGTAGCCGGGCAACTTACTGTAAAAGGTGGTACCGGTGCTATTGTAGAATATTTCGGGGAAGGTGCCGATAGTATGAGCGCAACAGGGAAAGGAACGGTTTGTAATATGGGTGCGGAAATCGGGGCTACCTGTTCCGTTTTTGCCTATGATGAAAAAATGAGTGCTTATCTAACAGCTACCGGCAGGGCAGAAGTGGCTGCACTGGCAGACGGGATAAGGGACCACCTGCGCCCTGACGAAGAAGTGATTGGCGACCCCTTGAAATATTATGACCAGGTTCTTGAATTAAACCTCAGTGAGCTGGAGCCCTATGTAAACGGGCCGTTTACTCCTGACCTGGCAACTCCCATTTCTAAAATGGCAGAGGCTGTAAAAGCCAATGACTGGCCGGCTAAGCTGGAAGTAGCCCTTATAGGTTCCTGCACCAATTCCTCTTACGAGGATATCAGCCGCTCCGCTTCTATTGTAAAAGATGCGGTCAGTAAAGGATTAAAAGCTAATTCAGAATTTACCATTACTCCCGGTAGTGAGTTGGTTCGTTTTACCATAGAAAGAGATGGATTTATTGACACGTTTGAAAGTGTAGGCGGTGTTGTATTGGCTAATGCCTGCGGACCTTGTATCGGACAGTGGGCAAGGCATATTGATGACCCTACCCGCAAGAACACTATTATTACTTCCTTCAACCGCAACTTTGCAAAACGTAATGACGGATTGGCCAGCACCCACGCATTTGTGGCCAGCCCGGAAGTGGTAACTGCTATGGCTATTGCCGGAACAATTGCTTTCAATCCATTAACTGATAAATTAAAAACGGCCAGCGGCGAGGAAGTGCTGCTGAGTGAGCCAACTGGTTTTGAGTTGCCTCCCAAAGGTTTCGCGGTAGAGGATGCCGGGTACCAGGCACCAGCCGAAGATGGCAGTGATGTGAAAGTAGTGATCAGTCCTGTTAGCCAGCGGCTTCAGCTTTTGGCTGCTTTTCCACCCTGGGAAGGAACCGATCTGCAGGGATTAAAATTATTGATTAAGGCAAGAGGAAAATGTACCACGGATCATATTTCCATGGCGGGCCCCTGGTTAAAATACCGTGGTCACCTGGATAATATCAGTAATAATATGCTCATAGGTGCTCTCAATTATTTTAATGATAAAACAGATAGCGTAAAAAATCAACTTACAGGAGAATATGGACCCGTACCGGCCACGGCCCGGGCTTATAAATCCGCCAATGTGGGAAGTGTGGTGGTAGGAGATGAAAATTATGGAGAAGGCTCATCGAGAGAGCATGCAGCCATGGAACCCCGTCACCTGGGTGTTCGGGCTATTATCGTCAGGAGTTTTGCCCGCATACATGAAACAAACTTGAAAAAACAAGGTATGCTGGCATTGACGTTTGCTGATAAGGCAGATTACGACAAAGTGCAGGAGGATGATAATATTGATATTGAAACCCTGAATTCATTTGCTCCCGGCAAGCCATTGCGTGTTGAGCTAAACCATAAAGACGGAACCAGCGACGTGATTGAAGTAAACCACACCTACAATGAACAGCAAATCGAATGGTTCAAAGCCGGCGGTGCGCTGAATGTGATCAGGTCAGAATTTGCAAAGAGTCAGCAAACCTGATTACCTAAAATAAAAACGAAGCCGGGTGCACATGCTGTACCCGGCTTTTTATTTGGATGGTACCAAACTATAATTTTTACCAGGTGCTGTGGAAACTGGCAGGTGGTTAATTCACAGATTTTTTGAGAAGCCTTTCATCTACAGGAATAGTTCGGGTATCTATTCTTTTTATCTTCCTGAAGTCTGCATGATTCGGATTGAGCAGGTAATTAAAATCTTCCATCATAATAGCAGAAGGTAATTTCAAAGCCAGGAAGATACCGTCTCTGATAAATTGATCACCTATTTTTTTTAAATGGTCAGCCGGGGGATAGGCAAACCAATTTCCAGGTAATTGTGAAAAGGTGAATTCTTTGATATTATTTTCCGGTATATCAATAGTGGCCATGCAAT
>JBGTNK010000239.1:0-19493 GCA_041743125.1 Chitinophagaceae bacterium | reverse complement strand
AGCTCGATGCCTGTATTTGCACCAACAGTACCTGGAACCTATACATTCACTGTGGTAGTGAAGAATGTGAACGGATGCCAGACTACATGTTCTATAACCATTTGCGTAAAAGACATCAGGGAGCCCGGAAGTAAAGGCAAGAAGGTTTATGTATGTCATGTGCCAAATGGCAATCCTGCCAATGCGCATACATTGTCAATCAGTGTGAATGCAGTAAGCTCACATATTGGAAACCACGGAGGAGACAGGTTAGGAAAATGTGATGACCCTTGTCCTTCTGCACCGGTTCCGGTTACGACTACAGCCTATAAGGGAACACCAGGTATAGCTAAAGCAGAGAAGCCACTCATTGAATCCGGCAACCTGGATATAACCGCATGGCCAAATCCTTCAGAGAATTACTTCAATATAAAAGTGACAAGTCCGGTGAAAGAAACGGTTGAAGTGAGAATGCTGGACATATTGGGCAGAGTGATTGAAGTAAGAAGGGGAGCTCCCGACCAGGTGATGCGCTTTGGCGATGGTGTTGCGGCGGGTATGTATATTATTGAGGCTGGACAATCGGGCCTGAAAGAAAAAGCAACAATTAAAGTACTCAAAGCACATTAACTTAGGCAGACCTGATTCTTAAGACCATTCGTGAAAACGGATGGTCTTTTTTTGTTAAAAATTTTTAGGAATACCAAAACAAATTGTATGCGTAACTATAAACGGGATGCAGATTAAAAATTAAATGGTTTATCCAGGTAATATTTATGTTTAAAAGAATTTATATAAAGGGTTATATAACGGTGCTGATATTTTTTATGTATTATGCAACACTGGTCATCCTTTAAATAATGAAAAATCTATTTTAATCATCTAATGATTGATATCAGATGCAATAGTAACAACCGGGATTTTTGATCCGTAAGACAATAATTTATTTGTTAGTTTATTCCACAAACCCGGCAAAGTAAATTCTTTGATAGGGTTGACCATGATAAGATCCGCATTTATTTTTTTTGAAAACTCCAGTGTGCTTTTAGCCAGGTTTTTTCCTTCGAGAAAAAAACATTGCACCGGTATTGAAGAAATATTCTGAACCATTTCCAACGCCGTTTCAAAAATTCCCTGGGTTCTTGCATCCACCTGTCTGCGCAAGGAAACAAAATAAACGGTAGAATTAAATGCTGCTCCAAGAAGAGCCGCCAGCCGGATCTGCCGCATAGGAACTTCGCCTGAAACGGGTAATACGATCTTTTTAAAATGACATACAAATCCATCTGAACGGATTGCCAGAACCGGTACGTTTGTTTTTTTTACTAACCGGCTAATGGAAACAGAAGAAATAACGCGTTGAATAAAATTAAATTTCGGCAGGCCGGTTACCACCATGTCCATTTGTTTTTGCCGGATATATTTTACAATTTGGTTTTGTCTGTTGCCTTTTAATACGATTATCTCCAATGATCCTGCTCCACTTAACAAATACTTACATTTTGTTTTTATTTGTTCCATTTTTTTTAATGCCACTTCCGTACTGTCCTCAGCTGTAAATAAGGAGGGATTATTATTAGCAACATATAACAAATGAATATTGCAATCAAATTGGGAGGAAAGTTCAATCGCTTTTGTAATGGCCCATCTGTCCTTATTAGTAAAATCAACGGGTACCAGGATGTTGTAAAGTTTGTGAATCATATGCATTTTGTTTTAGAATGAGAAGATTAAAATATATTCTGCATATGGAGGATATCAATTTCGGTGCCTGTACCTGTATTGTATTTATTAAAAAAACATATTTTTTTAAATCTTCGTTTTTTTCCTGCGATAATTTCGGGGCGTACTGGTGAAAAATGCAAGCGTTCGGGGTAAATAAACGGATCGGAACTTTATTCGGTTATAATCTTTGAGGTTGCAAAGAATGATTCAATAGAAGGGTATTTTAATTTAGCCTACTAGTGGCGTTTTTCAATAATTACTAAAGGATGTATGTGTTCGGCAAAATAGTTTCGTCGGCATTCAAAATGCATTCACAAGTAAATGTCAATTGCATAACTGGCCATTGTTTTCCTATTAGTAATATAGTTCTTTCAATTTTGTAGAAAAAAAAAGTCCGGCTATAAAGCCAGACTTAAAAAGTGTTGAATATTATTACTGAAAATTAATAGTCATTACCATATCCGCCGCTACCGCCACGATCACGATTGTAGCCGCCACCGCCGCCTTTGTTGTAGCCGCCACCGCCGCCGCTGCCGCCTTTTTTATAGCCGCCACCACCACCGCCGCCGCCATTGCCAAAGCTTCTTTTCTTGAAGCCGCCACCGCCGCCAGCTCCACCACCTTCTGGTTTAGGACGGCTTTCGTTGACTACAATGTTACGACCATCAACTTCACTGCCATTCAGCGCTGCGATTGCTGCCTGCGCTTGTTCATCGTTTGCCATTTCAACAAAGCCAAAGCCTTTGCTGCGATTTGTGAATTTGTCATTAACGATTTTAGCAGAGATTACTTCACCATGAGAAGCGAAAAGGTTGGATAAATCCTGATCTTTCAAGTTCCAACTAAGGTTTCCTACGTAAATGTTCATTTTGAGAGATTTAAAAAAATAAAAAAAGTGCTAACAGTAAACAGTAACCGATGAACATTCTACGTTTATTTCGATACGTTCAGGACTTATAAAACTGTAAAGAACACCAAGACGATACAAAATAACGGAATTTTTTTTTACATTATTCGAAATTATTTATTATAGAAGGCAATCAAAAGAACAAATACCGTAGTAAAATATTGATTTTTAAAGCAAAAGGAGGGGTAAAAGGGAAAAGTCCCCTATTATGAGGACTTTTTTGAAGTCTTTAAGTATTTACCACTAGTTAAAATCTGAACTGACTGACCTAAAACGAAGTCTTTCATTTATTCACCGGACACTTCAAATTCCACTTCTGCAGAATGCCCGTTGCCAAAATCAATAGTAGCTTTATAAGATCCTATTTCTTTTACTTCGTCAACAATTGTAATTTTTTTCCTGTCAATTTCATACCCTTTTTGTTCACGAATTGCACGACTCAGTTGGAGTGAAGTTACACTACCAAAAATTTTACCACTGGTACCGGTCTTGGCTCCCACTTTCAATGGAGATTCTTTCAGTTTTGCAATTACACTATTTATTTCAGCCAGCATTTTGGCTTCCTTTTTAGCAACTTGTTTCAATTTTTCTTCCAGTTGCTTGCGGTTGCTGGGACTGCTTTCTATAGCCAGGTGGCGGGGGAAAAGGTAATTACGGGCATAACCGTTTTTTACTTTTACCAGTTCATTTCTTGCTCCCAGGTTGTCTACATCCTGGATTAAAATAATTTCCATGATTTTCTTTTTGTTCACCAACCCAGTCTCTGCAATGCAGGACTGTCTCTTTCAAGATTAAAGCCGGGCGATAGAGTACAAAATTTAAGGTGTGTAGAACCTTAAACATTTTTTTTGTTATCGCCCTCTTTTCTGTCCAGGTTAGGGTGAGGTTATTTTAAAAGGTCTGTTACGTAAGGCAATAAGGCCATCTGACGGGCTTTTTTGATCGCATCAGAAACTTTACGCTGATATTTCAGGCTGTTTCCGGATAGGCGCCGGGGTAATAATTTACCCTGCTCGTTCAGAAATTTTTTCAGGAACTCCATGTCTTTATAATCGATATAGCGCATGCCGTACTTTTTGAAACGGCAGAATTTTTTTACCCTTTTATCGCTTTTAATTGCGGTCAGGTATTTGATTTCGTTTTTTGCCATAACTTAAGCCTCCACTACTTTTTCGGTTCCTGTTTTTACGCCACTTCTCTTTTTAGCATTGTACTCGACGGCGTATTTATCGAGCTTAGTACAAAGATGACGGAGCACTGCTTCGTCACGCAGAAGCTGAATCTTCAGCTTCTCATTGAAGTCGGATGGCGCAATGTATTCCATTACCCAGTAAAGACCGGTGGTCTTTTTCTGAATAGGATACGCCAGTGATTTTAATCCCCACGGATTTTCTGAAACAATAGATCCACCTGTTTCGGTAACCATTGTTACAAATTTCTTTTGTTCTGCTTTGAACTCATCATCGCTCAGAACCGGGGTAAAAATCACCATCAATTCGTAATTGTTCATTTACGTGTTTTTGTGATTATAAATTAGTTAATACCGTTATTTTTTCTAACGGGGCGGCAAAGATATGTATTTGAGGTCAAAAGCGGGAAGCAGGACAGAAGTATTTTTAAAGTGATATGGCCTAATGCATTGCCTTATTTTTGGTTAAATTGGATTTTTTTGCCAGAAAAATACTACCCGGTTTCAAAATCTAAGAAAGGATTTCTGCAGGTCTGCAATCCAATACCCTTAACTGTAAACTTTTTTCACCATTCCATTCGTTAAGATCGATCTTAAAAACAACATCTACCGGTTGTTTGTTCAAAAGGAAAGGATAGCAATCAGACATATTAAATCCAATACCGGTAAAAGTGATAGAATTTTGACGTAGGGAAAAACGTACGTGCTGTTCCTTTACAATTTTGGAATAGCCAGTATCAACCACATTCTTTACTATAAACACAGGGCGAAGATTTTCGGGCCCGAAGGGCTCCATTTGTGATATGATATTATAAAATGCCCAATTGATGTCCTTAAATGAAATTTCAGAATCAATTACTATTTCGGGAACCAATAAGTCCGGATCTATTGTGGAGGAAACTATTTCTTCAAATTTGCATCTAAAAGCATCAATTTTTTCAATTTCAAGTGTCATTCCCGCTGCGGCAAAATGGCCCCCATAGCCAAGTAAATGTTCTTTACAGGCATGAATAGCTTCATAAAGATTAAAACCCGGAACGCTCCTTGCACTACCGGACGCAAATTCACCGGATTGAGTAAGAATAATAGTAGGCCGGTAATGTTGTTCAATTACTCTTGAAGCTACTATTCCCACCACACCTTTGTGCCAGTGAGGTTGGTAAAGAACGGCAGATTTATTGTTTTTCCATTGTTCGTTTTCTGCGATCAAAGCCAGTGCTTCCTGTGTGGTATTGCTATCCGCTTCCTTTCTATCTGTATTGTCAATATGAAGCATTTCGGCATACTCCATCGCTTGTTCAATTGTTTCTGCTATGAATAGCTGTACGGCTTTTCTTGCATCATCCATCCTGCCTGCTGCATTTACCCTGGGCGCAATTATAAAGACCAGGTCATGGATATGTAATAGAGTTTGCAATCCACTTAATTGGCAAAGAGCTTTTATTCCATAATTTGGATTTTCATTGGCCTTTTTCAAACCATGAAAAGCAAGTATCCGGTTTTCACCTGTTATGGGAACTATATCTGCCGCAATAGCAACCGCAACTAAGTCGAGATAATGATAAACTTTTTCCAAAGGCAGATTTAATTTTTCAGCCAATGCCGTAATAAGTTTAAAGCCAACTCCGCAACCACATAACTCTTTGTAAGGGTAGGGACAATCCTTTTGTTTAGGATTTAATATGGCTACGGCAGGGGGGAGTTCATCATCAGGCATATGGTGATCACAAACAATAAATTCTACTCCAGCCGACTTGGCGTCTTGGATAAGGTCAATGGATTTGATGCCACAATCCAATGAAATGATCAATGTAAAACCATTATCCTTTGCAAATTCGATTCCAGCTTTACTGATGCCATATCCTTCCCTGTAGCGATGAGGAATGTAAAAATCAATATGATTATATATTGTTTTTAAAAATTGGTACATACAAGCGACTGAAGTGGTGCCATCCACATCATAATCGCCAAATACCAAAATTTTTTCTTGCCTGTTAAAAGCTAAAAGTATCCTCTCTATTGCCTTGTCCATGTCTTTCATCAACCATGGATCATGGAGCTGGTTTAATTGAGGTCGGAAAAAGTTTTTTGCTTCCTCAAAACTTTTAACCCCTCTCCGGCATAATATTTTACAAATTAAAGGGTGTATGTTTAGTTCCTTTAGCAGTAAAGAAGTTTCATCCTCATTGCCGGGTAATATCGTTATTCTTTTTTGCATGGATGCTTATTGCAAAACGGGATTTTTTTGTTATCAATATTTTCTGTCGGTTACATATAAAACAAGTTCTTCTAATCCTTTCCTGGCCTTATTTTCAGGAAACTGATAAAGAATAGCCAGTGCTTCTTTTTTAAATTCATTCATTTTCCCAATAGCATAGTCAATACCCCCGGTTTCTTTTACTTTACTTATCACCCAGTTTACTCTTTTCTTATCCTGGTTCTTGTTCTTTAATACATAAATAATCTCTCTGCGGGTTTTTTTATCCGTATTATTTAAAGTAAATATCAGGGGAAGAGTGATCTTTTTTTCTTTGATGTCATTTCCGGTAGGTTTGCCAATGTTGTCACTGGAATAATCAAAAAGGTCGTCCTTGATTTGGAAGGCGATTCCTGTTTTTTCGCCAAAAAGTCTCATTTTTTCTGCAATCTCTTCATCCTGACTTGTTGACCAGGCTCCGGCCGAACAGGCGGAGGCCAATAAAGAAGCCGTCTTATTTTTAATGATTTCAAAATAAATATCTTCTTTCAAATTCAGAGAACGGGCCTTTTCTATCTGTAATAATTCCCCCTCGCTCATTTTTCTGACTGCATCTGACAAAATGTGCAATATTTTATGGTCATTATGATCCAGCGACATTAAAAGTCCTTTTGCAAGCAAATAATCCCCAACCAAAACGGAAACTTTATTCTTCCAAAGCGCATAAACGGAAAAAAAACCTCTTCTTTCCTGGGCATCGTCCACGACATCATCATGTACCAGGGTAGCCGTGTGGAGTAACTCAACCAGGGAAGCCGCCCTGTAGGCCGGTTCAGTTATTTCGCCACAAAGTTTTGCTGAAAGAAGCACAAACATGGGCCGTAATTGTTTACCCTTGCGCTTTACAACGTAATGCATTATGCGATCAAGCAAGGGTGTCTGACTGCGGACAGCCTCTCTGAAACGGGTTTCAAAAATCTTAAGTTCGCTTTCTATTAATCCAATGGGAAGGCTCATATGTTAAAAAAGGCAATTTACGGCGCAAAAAATAAATAGGCAATCAGGCAGCTAATAGCCTTGTTAATTTGACTAAGTAATTGAAAAATAACAGCAAAACGGCCAATAATTTTCACAAAAATTTGGTTATTATGGTTCAAGTCATATTTTTGCGTTTTATTAGAACAATGTTTTCTCAATCTTAATCCTTAGTTATGATAAGCAAAAAGTACACATTATTAGTAGGTTTATTGTCTCTGCTGGCTACATTTGGGTTTGCCCAGGTGCAAGTAGGTGGCAGCTATAATGTCTCAGACTCTTCCGTTATTCCTTCTAAAAGAATGCCTCAGCACACAGAATTTCTGAACGGAACGAATAATTTTCCGGCAAAACCACGTAACCAGTGGGAAATTGGTATTAAAGGTGGTGCCTTTACTGTCAGTGGTGATGTACCCGCAGTTTTTCCAACAATTGGCTTTGGTGTTCATGTAAGAAAAGCATTTGGTTATGTTTTTTCTATGAGGCTTGAATATATGAATGCTACTGGTAAAGGGTTGAACTGGAAACCAACTAGTGAATATGTAAATAATGATCCGTGGATTGGATATACAGGAAATATTTTTACAAACTACAAAACCAAAGTGCAGGATCTGTCTTTGCAGGGAGTAGTAACTTTAAATAATATTCGTTTTCATAAATCTAAAACCGGGTTTAATTTTTACGGATTTGGTGGTATAGGTGGATCTGTTTATGATACAAAGGTGAATGCCCTTAATGGTACCACACCATATAATTTCGCTACTATAACTGGTGGCGGCGTTTATAAGAATAGAAAAGATACCCGGGATGATTTGAAAAATTTGCTTGATGATTCTTATGAATCTCCTGCGGATAATCACGGGTTAACCCGTCCAAAATTATTTGGCGATACATTTAAACCATCTGGAACTGTAGGTGTGGGATTAGCTATTAAACTAAGCAACAGAATTAATATCGCTATTGAGGACCGCGTTACATTTATTAAAGATGATTTACTTGACGGACAGCGTTGGGCTGAGCAAGGTGATTTGACAAGAGATTTTGATTCTTATAATTATGCTACAATAGGATTGAATTTCAATCTGGGTGCTAAATCTGTTGAACCTCTTTGGTGGTTAAATCCATTGGATTATGCATATAGTGAAATTCGCAACCCTCGCCTGATGAGGTTGCCAAAACCAGTTTTGCCTGATGCTGATGGTGACGGTGTTACTGATCAATTTGACCAGGAACAAACCCCTGCAGGCGTTCCTGTTGATACACATGGTGTAAGCCGTGATACTGATGGTGATGGAGTACCGGATTATAAGGATAAGGAATTAATAACACCAACTCATTGTCAGCCAGTTGATGCTGATGGTGTAGGTAAATGCCCTTGTCCTGATGAATCTTGCTTTGAAGGATATACAAAAGGAAATGCCTGCGCTGAAAAATTAGGTGCATTACCAAGTATTTCGTTCAAAGGAACATCCAATGCATTGAGCGAGGATAATAAAGCAGTTCTGGCCACAGTGGCTTCTAAATTGAGAAACAGTCCTGAGTGTAAAGTGGTAGTAATTGGCTATTGCTCTTCAAGCAAAAAGGAACAACAATTGAGCTGGGATCATGTGAATAAAGTAATAACTCACCTGGTAGAAAAAGAAGGATTAAGTGCTGATCGCTTTATCTTCAACTACGGCCAGGAAGGTGGTGATTGTAATACAGTTGATCTCCGTGGTGCAGCTGAAGGTGAAGAAGGACCAAATACAGTGGCTCCTCCTCACCCAAATCTTAGAAAAAAATAAGAACGAAAATATTCTGATAAGCAAACCCTTCCGCACAGGCGGAGGGGTTTTTGTTTCACATTAGTGCCTATTTTTAAAATATTAAAAGTCTTTATCAAAACCTTAACTGCATGATTTTGGCCTTTTATATTTTTTAATTAAGTTTTGTTGGTATCAATTAACTTTGCCCACCTTTATGCGAATTATATCATTTATTATTTTAATACTTTTTTTAAGCAGTTGCGGAAAGAGCATTAATAAAATACTTAAGAATCCTGATCCTGAATTCAAACTTCGGATGGCTGAAAAATATTTCGTGCAAAAAAAATATAGCAAAGCACAGGTGTTATATGAGGACGTAATGCCATTTTATAAAACAAAAGCAGAATTTCAGGACATTTATTATAAATACGCCTATTGCGCCTATAATCAGCAGGATTATATGAACGCAGAAAATCTTTTCAAAACCTTCCTCGAAATATTTCCAAATAGTCCTAAAGCAGAGGAAATGGATTTTATGCGGGCCTATAGTTATTTCAAACAGTCGCCCAAACCTGTTTTGGATCAAACAAATACAATTAAGGCAATGGGAATGATGCAGGTATTTATCAATACTCATCCCGGTTCTGAAAGAAATAAACAGGCCTCTGAAATAATAGATATTTGCCGGGGAAAGTTAGAAGAAAAGGATTTTAAAAGTGCCCAACTCTATTATGATATGGGTCAATTTAGAGCCGCCGGTGTAGCGTTTACTACTTTGCTCAATGGATTTCCGGATTCTCCGCAGGCAGATGAGTACAAGCTAATGATCATAAAATCGTATTTTCGGTTTGCTGAATTAAGTATTCAGGAAAGGAAGGCCGAAAGATTTGAAAAAGTAATTGATGAATGCGAGGAGTTTGTTGATCGGTTTCCTGAAAGTAAATGGCGTAAGGAAGCTGAGGATTATTTGAATTTATCTCAAACAAATATTAAAAGTATAAAAAATGAGCAAGTTAAGACGGCAGCTTAGTGCTGGTATCGCCAATAATGTAGAAACGAAAAGTCTGGATGATCTTAGAAAGAAGACGGGAAATCTATATGAATCAATTGCAATTGTGGCAAAAAGAGCAAACCAGATTAATATTTCGCTTAAAGAAGAATTACACAATAAGCTGGATGAATTTGCCAGTCATACTGACAGCCTGGAAGAAATTCATGAGAATAAAGAACAGATAGAAATTTCAAGAGCATATGAACGAATGCCTAATCCTGCATTGCTTGCAACGCAGGAGTTCATGGATAGTAAGGTTTATTTCCGCAAAGGTGAAGATCAATTATTTGATTAAGCCTGGTAAATGATAAAGCTGATATTTGGCGATCCAGTTCCCGGCTGGATCGCTTTTGTATTTAAATAAGTAAAGGATAATTTTGATAATAAATGATGGAGGGAAAAAAAATATTGGTTGGCATTACCGGAAGTATAGCCGCATATAAAACTATTTTTCTGATCAGGCTCCTGGTTAAAGCGGGTGCTGAAGTAAGAGTCATCATGACCCCGTCATCAAAAGATTTTGTATCATCCCTTACAATTTCTACTCTAACCCGGAACCCGGTACTTACAGACCTTTTTAATGAACAAAGTTGGTCTAACCATGTCATGCTGGGTAGATGGGCCGATATAATGGTTATCGCACCATTAAGTTGCAACAGCCTGGCTAAAATGGCTACTGGCCAATGTGATAATCTCTTAATGGCTACCTATCTTTCAGCAACCTGTCCTGTTATAATAGCTCCCGCAATGGATGAGGATATGTGGAATCATCCCACTACTAAACTTAATATCACAAAATTGCAATCTTTTGGAAATCATCTGATGCCTGTTGAAAAAGGAGAGCTTGCAAGTGGGCTATACGGAGACGGCAGAATGGCCGAACCTGAGAAAATAATTCATTATATAAAGGATCAATTTTTGGTGAAGAAGAAACTTACAGGCAAAAAAGTGATGGTTACTGCAGGGCCAACATACGAAGCTATCGATCCGGTTCGTTTTATCGGAAACCACTCTTCCGGAAAAATGGGGATTGCCATTGCAAAGGAATTCTATTTACGCGGTGCTGAAGTTTTCCTGGTGCTTGGCCCCTCAGCTAATAATGTAGCCGTAGAAGGAATTCATCTTACAAGGGTTGTTTCAGCCAGTGAAATGTTTGAAGCTTGTCATAAGTTATTTGACCAAATGGATATTTCAATTATGGCCGCAGCAGTTGCAGATTATGCTCCGGTTGTGAGGGCAAACGAAAAAATAAAAAAGAAAGAAACCAATCTTGAACTTACGCTAACTAAAACAAAGGATATTTTAAAAAGCCTTGGCGAACGAAAAAAGGAAAAACAAATATTGGTAGGTTTTGCCCTTGAAACAACAAATGAGAAACAAAATGCCCTTGAAAAATTGGAGAAAAAGAATGCCGATATGATTGTGCTCAATTCTTTAAATGATACAGGGGCAGGTTTTGGGCTCGATACGAATAAGGTGACAATATTTTTAAGGGAAGGAAAAGAATTTCATTTCGAAACAAAATCTAAAGATCAAGTGGCCAAAGACATTGCAGAAACATTAATTCAGTCTTATTATGTTTAAGAGAGCACTTTTTGTTTTAGCAGCAATCCTCTGGATTAGTTGTGTTCAATCACAGGAAATTCAGGCCAGACTAACTGTGATGGCCGGGCAGATCAGCACGAAAGTGAACAAGAATATTTTTCAAACTTTGCAAACCTCCTTGTCCAATTTTATCAATAACAGAAAATGGACAAACGATGTATTTCAACCCAATGAAAAAATACAATGCAATTTTTTATTGAATGTTGAACAGGAGTTGGGTAATAATGTATACAGGGGTAAACTTACCATACAAGCCGCAAGGCCCATATATAATAGTACATATGAGTCTCCGATCATAAATTTTTTAGACAACGACGTTGTTTTCCGTTACCAGGAATTTCAACCAGTTGAATTCAATGAGAACCGGGTTCAGGGTAACGATCCCACGGCAGCTAATCTACCTGCTATTATTGCCTACTATATCAATATTATTTTAGGTTTTGATTATGATTCTTTTTCGTTGCGTGGTGGCGATCCCTATTTTAAGAAGGCATGGAATATTGTAAACAATGCTCCGGAAAGCCGTGATATTACAGGATGGAAATCTTTCGACAATATAAGAAACAGGTACTGGCTGGCAGAAAATTTAAATAATAATCGGTTCTCATCTATACATGATGCGCTGTATGCTTATTATAGAACAGGAATGGACCTTTTTTATGAAAATGAGGAAGAAGCCAGGAATGGCGTTGTAAATAGTTTAAATTTATTAAATGCGCTGAATACAGAGAATCCCAATTCAATGATCATGCAATTTTTTTTCCAGGGAAAAAGTTCCGAGTTAGTAAAGATATTTAGCCGGGCAAACGGAGACCTGAAAAGCAGGGCCCGTGACATATTGACCAAGATTGATATTACTAATACGGCAGCTTACAAAGAATTGAAATGAAGAAGTTACTTTTTATCATTCTGATTCCAATAGCAATTGCCTGTTCAAATAAGGATAAATTACCTGAAGATATTTTGCCCCGTCAAAAAATGCAGGAGGTAATGTGGGATATGATAAGGGCAGGAGAATTCCTGAACAGATTTGTATTTAACAGGGACACCAGTGTAGATAATGCAGCGGAAAGCCTGAAATGGTACGATAAGGTATACCGGGTTCATAATATTTCTAAATCAAGTTTTGAAAAAAGTTATACCTATTATAAGAATCATCCAATACTATTGAAATCAATATTGGATTCTTTGAGCAGGAAGGAAGTTCCTCCAAAAAAAACAACTCCTGATGCTAAAATGACAAATGATTCGGTTCAGAAAATGGTTCCTCCTGTATTTGAAAATAAAAGAAAGATTAATGACTCCCTAAGAAAACGAAGGATTCTGAAGAAGGGATTATAAAAATTCCAAATCTACTTTCTGCTAACAGCAAGTTTGTTATTTTTATTTACTAATCAATTAACATGAATAAAGTTGTTTTAGATGCCAGGGAAGCAATCCATGATGTCCAGGATAATCAGATTCTTATGCTTGGTGGGTTTGGTTTGTGCGGGATACCAGAAAATTGTATTTCCGCTTTAGTACTTAAAGGGATAAAAAACCTTACCTGTATATCGAATAACGCAGGTGTAGATGATTTTGGTATTGGATTAATGCTACGCCAAAAGCAAATAAAGAAAATGATTGCTTCTTATGTTGGTGAAAACGCCGAATTTGAAAGACAGTTACTGTGTGGAGAGTTGGAAGTGGAGCTCATACCACAAGGCACACTGGCAACCAGGTGTATGGCAGCTGGATATGGGATGCCGGTTATATACACGCCTGCGGGAGTAGGCACTGAGGTTGCGGAGGGAAAGGAAGTAAGAAATTTCAATGGAAAGGAGTATTTGATGGAATATGCCTTTAATGCTGATTTTGCTATTGTAAAGGCATGGAAAGGAGATACAGAAGGCAATCTTATTTATAAAGCTACGGCCCGTAATTTCAATCCCCTAATGGCTATGGCGGGAAAAATAACCATAGCTGAAGTAGAGGAGTTGGTTCCCGCAGGGCAATTAGATCCTGATCATATCCATACTCCAGGCATTTATGTTCATAGAATATTTCAGGGTAAGCAATATGAAAAGAGAATTGAGCAGGTGACGGTAAGAAAGAAAACTTAACAAGTCAAAGTTATTTTCAATTAGAAAAATATGGCTCTTACAAAAGAACAAATAGCACAAAGGATATCCAGGGAAATTAAAGATGGTTATTATGTGAACTTGGGAATTGGAATTCCAACACTTGTAGCAAATTATATCCCGGAGAAAATGAATGTCGTTTTTCAGAGTGAGAATGGATTGTTAGGGATGGGACCGTTCCCAATTGAAGGCGAGGAGGATGCAGATCTCATCAATGCGGGTAAACAAACGATTACCACACTTCCTGGTTCCTCTTTTTTTGATTCAGCAATGAGTTTTGGTATGATCAGGGCGGGTAAAGTTGACCTCACTGTTTTAGGCGCCATGGAAGTAAGTGAAGAGGGGGATATTGCTAACTGGAAAATTCCAGGAAAAATGGTAAAAGGAATGGGAGGAGCCATGGATCTTGTAGCTAGCGCCAAAAATATTATAGTAGCTATGGTTCATAGCAATCCAAAAGGGGGATCCAAACTTTTACAAAAATGTACTTTGCCTATTACGGGAATAAAGTGTGTAAAGAAAATAGTGTCCGACCTGGCTGTCCTTGGCATTAGCTCTGAGGGATTCAGGTTATTGGAGAGGGCTCCCGGAGTAAGTGTTGATGAAATAAAATCAAAAACGACTGGTAAATTAATTATTGAAGGAGAAATTCCGGAAATCCAGTTTTAATCCTTTAAAAAAAGATCCTAATGTATTTCTAATCTATAAGATTATTCTTTACCGCAAAGAAAACAAGTCCCGCAGTATTTTTGCTTCCAAAACGTTCCATTAACCGGTCTTTGATAGCTTCAACCGTTCTTGGACTTATTTCCATTTTCTGAGCTATTTCCTGGGCCGTAAATTCCATACAAATAAATCGCAGGACATCTCTTTCTTTGTCGCTAAGTGTAACTTCATTATTTAATGAGGGAACTACTTTTTGACGGGAATGTGATTTTTTTAATAATATGCGATTCACAAAATTATTGAGATAGTAGCCTTTTTCATATACTTCCATTATAGCTCTTCTTATTTCCTGGGGATCCGCATTTTTGAGCATGTACCCGTTGGCTCCATTTTCCATCAGGTGATATACGAAGCGTTCATCTTCGTACATACTAAGCACCAGGACTTTTACAGAAGGAAACTGTTTGCTAATGATTTTGGTAGCTTCAATCCCATCCTTGCCGGGCATGCGCAAATCCATAAGCACTACATCAGGCTCTGATTGGGCAATGCCTCCTAGTAATTCATCCCCATTTTCGGCTTCCTGTACAAATTTAATATTGGTAAAAGGCCGTAATGAAAGAATAACCCCTTTCCGGAAGATTTTATGATCATCAGCAATAGCTACCTTTATGATTCCCATAGTTTCAGATAAATAGTGAAATTAGCAAATTCTCAACAAACCATTGATTCGGCAAGCTGGATTGAGTATCTGTAAACGGTATTTCAAGTTTTATAATTGTAAGTTTTCTAATACGGATCATCTTTGGGCAACTCAATTGTTACTTTATAATAAGTTTGAGATATATCCTTTTCAAAATAAATACTTCCTCTGGCCACTCTAAGCCGGCTACTGATGTTTTTAAGCCCCAAGCCGATATTACTCTTATTCAATTTATCAAAATCGGTTTGTATGATACCCCGGCCATCATGATGAATACGCAGATAAAATTTATCACCATGAACATTTTGAGTAAGGTGAATAAAGCTGGAGCTGCTATGCTTTAATATATTATTAATTAACTCCTGTACTATCCTGAAAATAATTAATTCCTTTTCTGGTTTTAATCTATCCTTATAATCATGAAACCTGCTACTGGCATTCATTGTGCCCGAGCCACTGATCTTCTGAAATACATCATTAATGGCCGATTCAAGACCAAAATTTTTAAGGGTAGGAGGCATAAGGCTATGGCTGATGTTTCGGACCAATTGAATAGTATCATCTATAATCTGTCTTGCCTGGAATATGGCTTGTAATTGAGTAGCCTTATCCTGGTTAACCAAATTTTCGTTCAGGTATAACCTTGCTGTAGCTAATAACGGGCCGGCATCGTCATGCAAATCAGCTGCAAGACGCTGGCGTTCTTCTTCCTGTAACCGAATAGAAGCATCAAGCAGAATCTTTTGCTGATCTTCCTCCATTTTTTGCAATGTTCTTTGAAACCGGGAAACTTTTCTTTGATGAAAAATGATAAACAAAACTAATCCCACCGTCAGTACAAGCATACCCATTGTGCCGATAAACAACACAGAAGAGACGCCGGATGATGGGTTAGTGGCTTGTAATAAGAACATATGTGTAGTGGTGGGAAACAATTTATTTTATATCAAGGTCTAAGTATGGTACAGATTTATGGAGAGATTTTTCTTTTTGCGGGGTGCGAACATAAATAATAATAGAAATACAAAAAAAGATGTTCTTTAAAATATCCGCGATAGAGGTCAAATACCAATACCTGTCCACCTGGTTCCGGTCTATATGGTTTACGAGAATATTGAAAAAAAATGATCCTCCAAGATAAATAAGCATTCCTATGGACATCCAAAAACAAGGATGATTGTAAATATATTCATTACTAGTGGTTTGGAAATTTTGAAAAAAGAATCCTGATATATATAAAAATATCAAAATAGTTTCTATTCCAATAGGAATTGAATCCAACATTGGAACAGAATTATACATTTTCGAAAAATAATCTACCAGCTGGTAGGCTATAAACAGGAGAGAAAAAAAAGCAATCAGAATTCTGAATTTCTTGTAAAAAATATTAACCCAAAGAAAAGCAGTAAAAAAAATGTATTCGAAAAAAGTGTAAAACGTTTGGTATAAATTTAAATACCGGCTGGGTATGAAATTGTATATATAGGAGAATAAAAGAATAAAAAAAAATGTACCATATAAAGCGATCAATAACTCGTTCGCTCTTTTACTTCTGGAATATATGAAGAAAACAGGAAGAAGGAGGTAGGAATATGTAAGTATATGTAAAAAAAGCTTTTCTATTATTTGGATTTTAACCAAAAATAGAAAAACTTTTCAGAAAATAAAACTTTCAATGAATTACTCAGCTCCTTCCCAAACGAAAACCTGAAGGTCTTCCGGTCTGATCAGGATACGTGAAATTTTCAGTGCCTTTTTCATAACAGTAACGTTTTTTTTGTTCTTGAATCGATTCTAAATGTAAAAATTGAACTTGTGGGGAGGGAATTCTATGGGGGGCTGAATAAGTAAAAACTAATAGAATTTATGAAATCAAGTACAGAAGTGGATTGCAGGGCATTTACTTAGTTAAAATACTTTTCGATAATGGGTGTTTTAACTATTAAAAAATAGTATTTTTACTAAAAAATAAAAAGTAAATTAGCTAAGAATATTTACCAGGTTGATAAATATGGATTTTTTTTGGTTTGCTTAATTATTGGAGGAGATTTCGAAGGAAAATAAGAGAGAAGTTGATTGACTTTTGATTTCGCATGAGTTTTCAATGGATATTTGGAAATTTTATCTTGGACGGTTTTCGTTTTTTGGATATTGGATAGTGCTAATCTTCGCCAACCAACTTGAAACAAAGCTAAATACCTGTAATGAGGATGGCAAGAGAAATATTCCTGCATTTTCAAACATAGAAATTTACTACAGACTCCGTATATATCCCATAAAATTAAGAAGATATAGTACGGGGAAAAAAGTATAGTTTGCAAAAAAATAAATAATCTTTCTTTAGAAAGGTAATGAATGATTATTCAAAAATTTTATTGTTACGGGAATAAGAAATACAAAAAAAACTACATTTGGCCTCGGATAAATACTACCCTTTATATGAATAATAAAACCAATAATTTTAATGTCTAGCCAGGAGATAAAAATTGCCATTGCAGATGATCATAAAATTTTCCGGGACGGTATCCGTATGGCCCTTAAAGACAGGGAATACCTTAAAATTCTCTGGGAAGCCGAAGATGGGAAGGACCTGATGCACAAATTACAACTTAAAGTTCCCGATGTCATTTTAATGGATATCCGCATGCCTGAAGTGGACGGGATCAATGCAATTAGTTTAATTCGCAAAGAATATGAAGAATTAAAAATAATTGTATTGACCATGTATGATGATCAGGAAATGATTACCAAAATGATGGAAATGGGGGCCAACGCCTATCTTACTAAAACTACTGACCCGGATGAAATTTACCAGGCCATTTTGACTTGTATGAACGATGATTTTTATTTTAATGAACTCGTTAATAAGGCGGTGCTTTTAAAATTACAGCATAAGAAAACAGTCAGGCAATTTTATCCTAATCCTGTTAAACTATCGGAAAAGGAAATACGCATTTTAAAATTAATAGCAGAGGATAAAACTACTGAAGAAATCTCCAAAGTGGTTTTTCTTAGTCCTCGAACCATAGAGACAATCCGGCAAAATATGAAGCAAAAAGTGGGAGCCAAAACAATTGCCGGGCTTGTGATGTATGCCATGAGAAATAAACTGCTGGAGTAAGACTTACTTCTTTAATTATTTCCCGAAGTTTTTGCTGGAGAAAATTACCTGATCTTATTATGAATTACTTTGTTCATTATGGATAATATTAATAATAGTTACTTTGATGGCTATTACAAAGAAATTTGGCGCAACCTTATTCCAGTAGAGTTAACAGTTAAAGAAACGGATTTTATATTTTCTTATTTTAATCTTCAATCCGGGCAAAAAGTGCTTGATTTGATGTGCGGATATGGTCGCCATGCACTTGCTATGGCAAATAAAGGAATAGCTGTAACTGCCGTGGATAACCTGGATGCATACATTACCGAAATAATTGAAATTGCAGATAAAAGTTCCCTTCCTGTAGAGGCCCTGAAATCTGATATTTTAAAATTTGAAGTAAAAGACAGCTTTGAACTGGCAGTTTGCATGGGAAATAGTTTATGCTTTTTTGATCGTGCAGACACAATAAGTATATTAAAGAAGGTTTATAATTATTTGAACCCGGGAGGCCATTTTTTTATTAATACATGGATGTTGGCCGAAATAATATTTAATAATTTCCAGAGTAAATCCTGGACCCAGGTTGGAGAATTAAAATTTATTACTGAAAGTAAATATTTATTGCAGCCATCACGAATTGAAACAGAACATTTGATACTGGACTCTGGCAATAATAGAGAATTAAAGAAGGCCGTGGATTATATTTATTCTATTGCAGAAATGGAACAAATGCTGATAGAGTCAGGTTTTGTTTTGAAAGAAATTTATAGTATTCCAGGAAAAAAGAAATTCACTTTGGGTGATCCCCGTGCATATATTGTAGCAGAAAAACGATAGTTTGTATAATATAAGTATTTTATAAATGACGCTTTATTGAAAAAAAAGACCCCTCCTTTCGAAGGGGCTCTGAACGTTACTGTTATGAAAGAAAAATGTTTATTAATGTGTCAAAAATAGGAGAAGGCTAATGGTATTGGTTTAAATTGATAGTTTTTCATAAAGGAGCGGATCAATAAAAACAGGTTTTAATATAGATAGAAAGCTGACTGCAAGGTAATGAGTCGTTGGTTTTTCAAAGGATTGGTAATGACTTTCTGGACGGTTTGGACATCGGACATGAAGGATAAAACGATTCAACCACGTCAATCAACTTTCTGACGCAAAAATATATCCACACCCAATTGTGAACAAGAGCACAACTGCCCTATTTAATTCATTCAGGTTTTACTTAAAGTATCGTATATTATCTCAAAGAAGAATTCGTATATTTTCAGTTCATTTCAGTAAAATACCACTTTAGGTCAACTGGTAGTTTCCGCAAAAATTAAATCAAGTACTTATACTATGGTATATATTGCAGGAATTTTCCATCTTGCATCAATAGAACAAATACCCAAACCCTATAGTTTTACAAATACAATAATCCATGAAAAACCCCGAATCTAACTCAATGATTAAAGTCGCT
>JBGTNK010000238.1:0-1614 GCA_041743125.1 Chitinophagaceae bacterium | reverse complement strand
CCTCTTTACGGCTGCGGGATACATTGACGGTGCTTCCTTCACTCATAACTAAGTATCCGCCTTCTCCGCGGATGTATTTGGTCACTTCATTCAGGTTCACCATATAGGAGTGGTGCACACGGATAAAAAAATTGAAATCCTGCAATTGCTCTTCCATTTCTTTCAATGTGCGGCAGGCGATGATATTGTTTTTATTTTTTAAGAAGAGATGGGTATAGTTATCGTTGGCTTCGCAATACACTACCTGGTCGGCCGGGATCAGTTCAAATCCTTGGGTAGTAGGCACGGCTATTTTATTAAAGCCGCTGTTTTTGCCATGTATTTGTTTCAGCAGCATTTGAAACTGTTCGGCCATGGGCAGATGCCGCTGCTCCTGTACTTTTTTTACAGCGCTGACCAATTCATTGGGATCAATTGGCTTTAATAAATAATCCAAAGCACTGAAGCGGATAGCTTTGATGGCATACTGATCATAACTGGTCGTGAAAATAATGGCAAAAGGAATTTCGTCAAACTGTTCCAGCATTTCAAAACCATTCATGGCCGGCATTTCTATATCGAGAAATACAAGATCGGGTTTAGTTTTTTCAATAGCTTCCAATCCTTTTTTTGCTGAGCGGCATTGATCCATCAATTGTACTTGCGGACAAAACTCCTTTAGTAACAAGCTAAGTGTTTCTAAGCAATGTACTTCATCGTCTATTACCAGTGCTTTAATCATAGATAACGGGAATTTTTAATAATACCTCAGTTCCACCGGCAGAGCCATCGGGTAGTATAAGGTCGGTTATTTTTATATAGCTATCCAATTGTTTTTTCTGTTGCAGCATTTCTATCCGGCTGGCGGTTATCTGCATGCCCGTTGATTTATGGGGGGAAGCAGATTTGCTTTTTAACTCAGCAGCTTTTTTTCTGCCATTGCCATCATCAGTTATTCTACAACACAATTATTCATTCTGTTGAAATAATTCAGTTTCAGGATTCAAAATTATCATTCGCCCTTCATTTTTTTAAGCCTCCCTGAGTGGTTGGCGGATTAAAAAGGGTAGTTATCAGACTAATAGGGTAGTTATGGTATTTACTATTTTTCAATTTCCATAACATGATTCTGCTATTTGCATATTCCCCGAGAACAGTTTTATCAGTGACTTTAATTGTCTCTTTTTCCAAAAATGATCAATCTTATTCCATTAAAGGTATTTTAATTATCACCTCAGTTCCACAGGCGCTGCCATCGGTCAAAACCAGGTCGGTAATCTTTATGTACGAATCCAATTGTTTCTTTTGTTGCAGCATTTCTATCCTGCTGGCCGTTATCTGCATGCCCATTGATTTATGGTGGGAAGCAGATTTGCTTTTTAGCTCTGCAGCTTTTTTTCTGCCAATGCCATCATCGGTGATTTTGCAGCACAGCATATCACCCTGCTGAAATATTTCAATTCCCAAATGACCTTTTTCTTCTTTGTGCATCAACCCGTGCCAGATAGCATTTTCTGTATATGGCTGAATGATAAGTGGCGGCACGTTAATAGCAGAAACATCCAGGTCTTTTTCAACGCTGATAGTAAATTCAAAATGATGGTCAAAGCGAACCGCTTCCAGTTCAAGATACAA
>JBGTNK010000237.1:0-3236 GCA_041743125.1 Chitinophagaceae bacterium | reverse complement strand
AGTTTCATCTCAATAAAATAATTTCCCATGTTATCCTGACGAAATTGAAAATTCTTGTCGCCGGGGTTCCAACCGTTAAAACTTCCTGATGCAAAGAGACTGCTGCCGGAAGCATGATAGTGAGGCAGGGAAACTATTTCCAATTTTACAGATATTTGAGACATAACATTGTTGGTAAATAATAAAATGGAAATGAATAATAAGGGTTTGATCATCAATAAAATAAACCATTTTAAGTAATTAATAAACAACAGCATTCATCCTTAAAAGTTTTTATATTTAATAAGTCATTCGTTCAGCCTGACACATGCAGCAACAACAGCACCATCTGGCCGCCATTCTTTTCACAGACATTGTGGGCTATACTGCTATGATGCAAAAAGATGAATTAGAAGCGATGGCTGTTATCAGGCAATATACTTCGGTGTTGGAAAAACTGGTGGCTGAACACAATGGTGAAGTAGTCAACAATTATGGAGATGGCAGTCTTTGCACATTTAACAGCGCTACAGAAGCTATTAAATGTGCTGTGGAAATACAGCAGCAATTACAGAAAAAACCTCCAGTGCCGTTACGCATCGGTCTTCATATCGGGGAAATATTTTTTGAAAATGGAAAAGTATTTGGTGATGGAGTGAATTTGGCTTCACGTATTCAATCACTTGGACAGGCCAATACCATTCTTTTCTCCGGGGAGATCAATAACAAAATAAAAAATCAGCAGGAATTCAAATCTGTTTCTCTCGGTCGTTTTGAATTTAAAAATGTGGATGAACCGGTAGAGGTTTTTGCTTTGGCAAATGAAGGTCTTGTTGTTCCAAAAAAAGCAGAGATGACCGGTAAGCTGAAAGAAGCCGGAAAAAAATTTTCAGCAAAAAAAATAATACTTGCCGGCGGAGTTGTGGCTTTAATAATTGTCGCTTTGCTTGCGGGTAAAAAATTTTTCGGCAAAAAAGAACCTGCCGGAAAAGACAAAACTATTGCTGTTCTCCCTTTTAAAAACATAAGCATAAACAAAGAAGAGAATGAGCCTTTCTGTGATGGTGTAGCATTGGAGCTCCAGAGAAAACTGGAATGGCTTGGTGGGTTAATCCCGATTGCATCACAGTCGGTTGAAAAATACCGGGACACCAGGATGACCATTGCCGACATTGCCAAAGAACTGGGTGGCATAAGCTACATCCTCAATGGCTCTGTGCAAAGAGATAAAAATAAAATTAAAGTATTTGCTTCACTGATAGATGCACTCACCGGGAAAGAAATATGGAGTGATGATTATCCTGGTGAAGTGGAAGATATTTTTTCCTTACAGGAAGACATTGCACAGCAGATCGCCTCTGCATTGCAGGTGAAAATTACACCTGATGAACAAAGCCGCATCAGCAGGGTAGCAACAAAAAGCGCCGTAGCGATTGATGCTTATAACGAAGCCCTGACTTCTTATGTAAAACTTGCTACGGCTGTTCATCCTTTGTTTTGGGATTCTCTGCCATCAAATCCCCGACTTTATGGCGAGTACCTCAAAACCCTTTCTCTTTGCGACAATGCTGTTAACACGGATCCTTCGATGGCAGAAGCGTATGTTTTGAAAGGGCAGACTTATTTATATAGCACTAAAGATTGGTATGCCTCTAAAGCCAAACGGGTCCTGATTTCAGACAGTGTGAAGTTGTTAGCAAATAAAGCGCTTCAAATTGATAGATATTCCGCTGATGCTTATTTACTAATATCACGATGTTCCAATTCGGAAGATTCGTCATTAGCCTATCTCGAAAAAGCCATCGCTATTAACCCAAACAATTTCGATGTTAACCGGGCACTGGGTAGTTATTATGCAGTGAGAGAACCTGAAAAAGCGGTCCGGTTTAGTAAAAAAGCAATCCGTCTTAACCCGCTTTCAGTCTGGACACCCCTTGTTTACGGGGATCTTGGGTTTACATATCATAATTTTGGTGATTTTGAAAAAGCAGAATTGTATGGCAAAAAGGCAATTGAACTGTCAGTAAATTCCATGATTGCAATTGAGGCCATTCGACGCCTTACAATTACTTATCTCCATTGGGGTAAGGCTGATTCTGTAATTAAATATGCGAATCAATATTTGAACCAGGACGCAAGCCGCGAAACAAATGCCCTGTATGAAATAGCAGAAGCGTATTGTAATCTAAAAAATGATTGTGCAATGGCTACTCAACTTTACGAAGAGCTCTGGACCAGGTACGGTAATCACAGTAATCTTCATCGCTGGGCAGTTGCTCTTATGCAAAGTGGTAAATCGAAAGAAGGAAAAGAAAAACTTGAGTTGGCTATTAAAGAGTATAACGAAAAACAGCTTACCCTTTCTTATGATTATGCCGGTATTTGTGCTTTGAATGGTGATAAAGAAAAGGCCATGAAGATCCTCAGGAAATGGGACTGGCAATGGGGTTCGCCCTACCTTATCCAGCATGACAAGCTGTTTGATAATATCAGGAATGAAAAAGAGTTTAAAGAAATTTTGCAAAAAGCCCTTGATGAAAAAACAAAACTTAGAGAAAAAATAAGAAAGTTGGAAGAGCGGGGTGACCTATAGTTTTTTCAATTCCATCAATCTATCAAAGTAAAGTAACCAATTTTGAGTCAAATCAAAGGCAAACCCAACTAAAAGTACCAGCCCATTTTAAACCGAAGGATCTATTAAAATATCAGTTCTACTTATATTATTTATTTTCCAGAAGCTATTTTTTTTCACCGATATACAAAACACATTCTAAGCTTTAATCAGTGGCCTGCCAATAAGTTTTCGTAATTTTAATACAGCAATTTTCTTTTACTTTTTAAAAAAAATTCCGTTGCGCCCAATTGCCTGATTTTATGTTTACCTATTTCAAAAAAATAAAGAGGCAACCCCTTGTGATCCTGCTTATTTCAATTATGGTTTACATAGGTAATGTTATGTCTGCATCATTAAGTGATGCCTATGTTCAAAAAAAACCAGCCAGCCAGGAAAAAAAATATGCCGGGTCTGCTTCCTGTGCTTCCTGCCATAACGAAATTTATAAGAATCATATACAAACAGCGCATTACCTGGATTCCCGTCCTGCTGCCAGAGAATTTATCAAAGGAAGTTTTGCGCCAGGTAAAAACAAATTCGTTTATAATAAATGGATGGAGGTAGCCCTGCAACAAAAGGAGGATCGTTTTTTCCAGACTGCCCTTATTAACGGCATCGAAATGCAAAGTGAACCTTTTGATGT
>JBGTNK010000236.1:0-10465 GCA_041743125.1 Chitinophagaceae bacterium | reverse complement strand
CCGTTTTAGCTACGCTGGCAATATAAATATTGGCGCCATTATTAAACGCCTGTTGTGCATGGTCCGGTATAGAAATTTCGTAGCAGATGGCAAGAGCAATTTTTGAGTCATTATTTATTTTACCTGTAAAACCTGGACCCGGTACAAAGAATGCTTCTTCATCGGAATGTAAATATTTTTTTGAGTAAATCTGCCTTCGCTGATGCGGATGAAAAAGTAACAGGCTGATACAGGTACCCCTATTTGTTTTGGTTGGTGAGCCGACTCCTATAATCAGATTGTTTTTATCGCTGAGGATTTGAAATTCATCAAAGCGCATATCCTCTGGAGTAGTTGCTAAATCATTTGCAAGGGAAGGTTCATACCCGGTCAGGGATAGTTCCGGAAAAATGATTATCCCGGCATTTGCACTTATAGCAAGATTGATCAATTGAATATGGGTGACAATATTTTTTTGGATATCACCTTTTATTGACCGGATTTGTGCTACTGCAATTTTCATGCTGCTGGATTATACAATGAATTGTTTTATTTCACAAAACTAAATGTTAGGCTTCACAATTTGTGGTATACTATTTTAAAGAAACCAGTGCCGGTATTAAGATTTACTTCCCCTATTTTTTAAGTTGACCGGGCTTGCCATCAGTAGGTCTTTCGGCATTTTTGAAAGAAAGGATTTTTGTAAAAGGTAATTTCAACAGGTAGCCTATAGTTAGCTGGTTCTCGTCAGCATAGGATGGTACCCCGGTTACTATTTCATTTTGGTGAATATTTAACCTTACGGTTTTATGCATCCTGTCCCAGAAAGAAAATATAACAGAATAATTGCTGTCCATTTCTTTTTTTATCATAGAATGATGGATGCCATGCATTCTGGGCGTTACAATGAGTTTATTCAATATTTTTTCGAAGCGGAAAGGAAGTTTTATGTTGCTATGATGAAACTGGGTGGCCGCTTCAAAAATAATCTCATAAATAATGACTATAAACGGGGAAGCCCCGATTAAAAGTATAGCAGCCCCTCTGAATATTACAGAACCAATCATTTCTCCAAAATGAAAACGAAAGGCCGTAGTAATGTCAAGATCAAGATCACTATGATGTACCAGGTGGAAGCGCCACAGTATGGGCAGCTTATGCAACAGAATGTGCCAGATATAATTGCTGTAATCCAATAACAAAAATGCAAGTATTGACTGAAAAAGCACTGGTATATCCACCCAATAATTAATTCCCAATTGCCAATCTTCATTTTTCACCGCCAGCCAGACTATGGCCGGAATAAACAGAAGGCGAAGCAACACAAAAGCCGGGATCGACACGATGAAATTGATCAGGATCCTTTTCCACCTGCTTTGTACCCTCTTTCTTAATTGAAATTTTGTTTCAACTATAAAAAGAAGGATGAACATGGTAATTAAAACAGGGGCGCCATATGTATCAAAAAGTGATTTAATCATCGATTGTTATTTTTTCTCCGTCACTTTTATTATTAACTGGTCTGTCTTTCTTTATTCCGCTATCCACATGAATTGTAGTGCCTTCGGCCGGAGCCGGAGATGATCAGCACACGAAATGGACGTTGATCTGGTGGGAGTTTTGCTTTATCGTCATCAGGCTTCATGCATTTATTTTTTATGGCTACTTATGATGGCTTTGGCGGTTTCCAACAAATTTTTTCCTTTATAATCCGGCATAACTGCCAACGGATATAAAGATTGACCCTTGCGTTCAATAAAAGCAGCTTGCATTCCTGCCTGTATAGCTCCGATTATATCCCATCCATGGGCGGCAACCATAATGATGTCCTGCACATTTACCCCCATTTGCGCAGCAGCCCAATGATAGGTTTCTGGTGATGGTTTGTATTTTCTGATTGAATCCACACTCAGCGTTTTCTCAAAAAAACCCGTAAGTGAGGAATATTCTAATTGTTCCAGCAGAGTAGTTTCAGGGGAATTGGTCAATGTTGCCAGCCGGTAACCATTATTTTGCAGCAATTTTAACCCTTTAGACACATCAGGATAAGCTTTTAGTCTTTTGAGGCGGGACAGGGCCTCAATCTTATCTTTTTCTTTTACCTTGATGGCGAGTGAAGAAGCCGTCATATCAAAAGCGGCGCTTGCAATGGCAGAAAAATCATGGTATTGTTGGGTACAATTGCCAACCAGGGAATAATGGAGCAGCGTATTAAACCAGATTCGAAATCCCCTGGCCCCTAAAAGTTCATTTAATTCCTTTTTTAAAGGTTTCATGTTCATCAGGGTTTCATTTACATCAAAAAGTATTACAGTAGGGTTAGTTGCCATTGCCAGTTTTTTTTATTTGTGTTTTAATCTTTACCACCGTGGAATAAATTCCATATACAATCATCGCTCCAATAAAAAAATAGACCCATGCCGGAATGTTTTGGCCTGCAATGATCAGGTAGAGGTAAGCGGAAATAAAACAAAAACCAGTGAGCAACAACGGCAGAACAAAAGGTTTTTTATTCTTTATGTTTTTTACGGTCCATCCCAGGAAGAAAAAGAATAAGGGGATGGCACCGATATATATTCCTCCAAAAATGTATGGATTTACGTTGTATTTATCACCCAGGCTCAAAAACCAATCTTTAAATGTATCCCACCATTCCATTAGTTAAAAAGTTTAAAAGCTATTTGCAATAATTTTTTTACCAGGGAGGTTAATCCCTGTTGTTTGTACTGGAGAATAATTTTTTGATTGATTCTGGAAGCGACCGGGTAAGGATAAATCTTATTAAAGATCTCGTTTATAGAAAGCTGGCTGGAATTGGCCAGTATCAATTCCTGGATCAGCTCGCCGGCGTTAGGCGCCAGCATGGTTCCTCCCAATATTTTTTGCTTGCTGACCCATTTTTTTTTGCTGATGAAGAGGATCATTTTCCCGTACCGGGAATCATCCACTACTGCCCGGTCATCATCTTTAAAACTTTCTTCCAGTTTTATGTATGGCGTTTTCCGGGTGTCTAATTGCTTTTCACTTAAACCAAAGGTGGCCAGTTCAGGATCGGTAAACGTAACCCAGGAAAGGTGATCGTTGTTAAGCTTCTTTTTAAAGGGCGAAAAAAGGTTATTTAGAATAATGCGGGCATGAAATTCTGCTGCATGAGAAAATTGCAGGTCGCCCGCCACATCACCACAAACGAAAATATCTTTATTAGTTGTGCGCAGTTGATCATCAACCACTATTTTGTGATCTTTTACTTTAACTCCGGCACTTGATAATTGTAGCGGTTCCAGTATTAATTCTCTTCCTATACCGGCAAAAACGGCATCGAATTTTGTGATGATAGTATCTCCATTTTTTAACCTGATTACGGCTTCGCTTGCTGAAGAAAATTTTTCAATGGAAATATTGAAATAAAATTCGATCCCCTCTTTTTGGAGTTGCTCTAACAGAATATTTGAAAGAGAATCATCGTCATGGGCGAGTATCCCGCTTCCTTCCTCAACCACCGTTACTTTAGTGCCCAGGCGATGGAGAGCCTGGGCTATTTCAATGCCTATCGGACCGCCGCCTATTACCAATAGTCGCCGGGGAAGCTGCTGGATATGAAAGATATTTTCATTGTCAAAATAATTTACAAGTTCCGCCCCGGGAGTGCTTAATTTTCGCGGTTTGGAACCTGTTGCCAGTACGATCTTTTTCGCTGTAAACTTTTCGTTATTGACAATTACTTCGTTTCTTCCGAAAAAGGCTGCTTCACCCAATACCACATCAACTCCCTGCTCTCTTAACCATTTTGCATTTTCATGCTCACGAATTATTTCCTGCCGGGAATGTACATAACCCATTGCTTTCTGAATATCTGCGTTACCGCTGACCTGGAGCCCAAACTCTGCAGCCCGCCTGGCCTGTTGAACGATGCGGGAAACATGGATCAGTGCTTTACTGGGCACACACCCGTCATTCAGGCATTCTCCCCCGATATCTTTATCGCTTTTTGCAATCATCAATACGTTGAATCCGGCGGTACCTAAAAATAAACCAACGCTTAAACCACCGGAGCCTGCGCCAATAATGATGATATCGTATTTGTTTTTCATAATAATCATTTACCCGCTCAAAGGATCTTTGTGAACTGCTTCATTATTGTTTTTTCAAAGCTTATCCTGGCTGATCAATCTCTTATAGGTACTTACCAAAGCAGACTGGGAATAGCCGAGTTGATACATAAAGAATATCAAATAAAAAATGAACTGTGTTTTGTAAACCCCATTGTCTAAATATTTTCTTGCAGAGGTATATACCGGATTTTTGATGATGGTAAACCGGCTGATCTTTTGAATACGCCAGATAATATCCTGGTCCTCCATTATTACATGCTTCTCACAAAATCCGCCCACCTTATCAAATAAAGATTTTAAAACGAACAAGCTTTGATCGCCAAATCGGAAAGCATTCACATTAAACCGGGCAAACCAGCAATTGGCCTGTAAAAACCAATGTTTATGATCAAACATTATCCTGAAACAGCCAGCATTAATCCCTTTCTTCTTCGCCCCCATTATATCATTTGCATAAGAAGAGGGAGGCAGCGTATCTGCATGTAAAAAGTATAGTACTTCTCCTGCGGCCATTGCTGCCCCAAAATTCATTTGTGCCGCTCTGCCTTTTTCAGGGCTTTCTACAACTTTTACGCCTTCAGATCTTGCCGCCTTCAGTGTATTGTCGGTGCTTCCTCCATCAACAACAATAATTTCCTTTATGAAATTATTAGTGTCATTTTTCCATAAATGATGTATGGTGTTTTTGATAACAGCCTCTTCATTATATGCCGGAATGATTACACTGATCATCTTACATTTTTTTAGAATTCCCGCTTAACATTTTCTCCAGGTCTTTTTCATTATCGAGGTCTGATAATTCTTCCAACAGGAGAACTGAAAGCTTGTTGTCATTACAAAAGGAAGTGGTCTGGCTCAGCACTTTCTCCGTGCTCCATGAAATGTTCTGCAAAAGTCCGGGGTTCATTTTTTTCATACCTAATAAATAATATCCGCCGTCATTTGCCGGTCCTATTACCACATCATGATCCTTTAATCCGGAAAATGCTTCTGTAATGATCGCTGGTGTAAGCTCAAAACAATCAGTTCCGATGATCACTACTTCTTTATATCCATTTGTAAATGCATGGTCAAATGCATGGTGTATTCTTTCGCCCAGGTCTTTTCCTTTTTGTATTTGTTTTTTAAATTCAGACGACCATGTATCAGCCTGGTCAATATAGCCGGAATAAAATATAATCTTGTCGGGAGCCAGGGATCTTGTTATCCGAAACGTGTACTCCAAAAGTTCCTTGTAAACATCAAAAGCCATTGGATCACCGGCAGTGGCGGCAAGCCTGGTTTTTACTTCACCATAAACCAAATTTTTCGCAAATATTAATAGCACCTGTTTCACCTCTTTACACTTTTATGGTTTCAAAAAAAAGCCTGGATAGCTTTGCATCTGCTTTACCCGCCACTTCAATGATTTCTGCAATATTTACCGGCTTCAGGTTATCCGGATCACATTCATCTGTGATAACAGAAACAGCTACACAGGGCAATTGCATGTGATTAGAAGCAATAACTTCCGGAACGGTGGACATGCCCACCATGTCTGCGCCAATAATTTTTAAATACCGGTATTCAGCTCTTGTTTCCAGGTTTGGCCCATGAACAGCAGCATAAACTCCTCTTTGTAATGAAATACCCAGTTCAATAGCTTTTTGCTGCAACCGGCTTTGCAACTGCCGGTCATAGGGTTCGCTCATATCAGGAAACCGGGGGCCTAATTCGTCTGAATTTTTACCACTAAGGGGATTACTGTATTGAAGATTGATATGATCATCCACCAGCACCAGGTCTCCTTTTTTATATTTCAGATTAATGCCACCCGCAGCATTGGATAAGAAAAGTTTTTGTATACCCAATAATTTCATGACCCGTAATGGAAAAACGATCTGTTCCATGGAATAACCTTCATAGGCATGAAAACGTCCCTGCATGATAAGAACGTTGTGGTCACTGATGGTTCCGTACACCAGGTTTCCTTTATGAAATTCAACCGTAGAAAGCGGGAAGCCGGGAATGGCGGAATAGGGAATGGTTAGTTTTACTTCTATTTCATTGATCAATTGATGCAGACCAGTGCCTAATACCACGCCTGTTAAAGGATTGTCGATTCCTTTTTCCTGCAGGTATTTTTTTGCTTTATATAATAGTTCCATCATTTTTAACAACATCCTCCGCCGTCATAAAAAAAAGTACTGGAGGAAATGAAAATATCATTTCTTCCGGACGATGCTAATGCACCGGCTGTTTTGTCACAAATTGCCAGAGGCTGATCCGGAATCAATACATGTCCTTTGCCATCATCATAAAACTCTTCCTTACCATAATAAATAGCTGTTTTTCCAGTAAAAACACAAGGCCCATCTGATGGTACAGGGTCTTTAATGGCACATACTTCTACGCTTTCAATAAAAATCAATTCATTGGTATTATACTTGGCCGGATCTAAGATTCTATATGGACGTTTGGCTCTTATTTCTATCGTTCCAAAACCAGCATCGGTTATCATTTTAATATATTCATTTAAGGGAATCGAACCGCTCAGGCATAACGCTCTTAACCTTTCATCTTCTCTTAATTGTGCAGGAATATGCTGTTCACAGATCGGATCGGATAATACCAACCGGCCCCGTGGTTTTAATACCCGGTACATTTCCTGCAAAGCTTTTTTTAAATCTTCATGCTTAAAAATATTGAACAGGCAATTTTGTGCAGCCACGTCCATGCTGTTATCTTCAACTGGTAAACGCAATGCATCTCCTTTAACCAATTTTACGAATTCAGACCGGAACCAGGGATTTTGTTTTTCGGCCTCAATAAAATTTTCTTTACTGGCTGCCAGCATTTCTTCTACTACATCAATGCCTGTCACTCCTTCGTTTTGACGGCTGAAATAAGCAAATTGAAGTAACTCCATACCGCCTCCTGCACCTACATACAGGATGCGGGGATTATTGATAAGATCGCGGGGATTAACTGTGCTGCCACATCCATAATTCATTTTAAGCATCCGTTCCGGAATTTTGAGACCAGGCAACTGCCATATGGGTGTAGTAGTACAGCAAAGTCCAACCTGAGGATTTTCGGCTGCTTCCCGGTATACATTTTTGGTTGTTTCTAAGTAAGATGAACTCATGATACTTTTTTTTAAGCAACTGCTCCTCCACAACTACTGCCGGATCCGGCAGTGCAGCCAAAACAATGTTGCCCTGTTATGATTTCGCGGGAATTAAGAGCCTGGCTATTAAAGTCACAAATATGTTTGCTGCTTCCTTTGACTTTTAATTCCAGCATTTGGTTAAAATCGCAATCGTATAAAAAGCCATCCCAGCTAACTGATATGGTATTGCGGCACATTACATTTGCCGCGGCTACAGGATTATAGGCATTAACCAATTTTTCCATGTAGGTTTCATAGTTACCACTGGTGAGCAAGTAATCAAGGTAGCGATTGATAGGCATATTGGTAATCACAAACAAATCATTAAAAAATATGCCGAACCGGGATTGCAGAATTTGCTTGTATTCTGCCTGCAAAGACTCTTGCAAGGGTGGTAAAAAAGCTCCCGCAGGATTATAAACAAGATTCAGAATAAGCCCGGTTTCTTCCCGGCCATAACCAGCATTATTCAACATTTTTAATGCGGCAATGCTGTCGTCAAATACTCCGTTTCCCCGTTGCCTGTCTGTTCTGTCCTGGCTGTAAAACGGAAGAGAAGAAACCACTTCTATCCTGTGGTTTTTATAAAACTGAGGTAAGTCAGCATATTTTTTATTTGCCAGTATGATCGTGAGATTGCAGCGAACGATGATATGTCTTCCCAGTTTGAAAATTTCCTCTACGAACCAACGGAAATTTGGATTCAGTTCAGGAGCACCCCCTGTGATATCAACCGTTCCAAAATGTTGATTGGAGCGCAATACATCCAGGCATTGGAGCATTGTTTCCCTGATCATGATTTCCTTCCGGTCGGGTCCCGCATCTACATGGCAATGCTTGCAAGTTTGGTTACACATTTTGCCAATATTAACCTGGAAAATTTCCAATTGAGTGGGCAATAGGGGATATAAACCCGACTGCTCCAGTTTTTCCTGGAATGGAACCAGGGCAAAATCACCGGTCTGTCCATGTTCAATAATTTCTATTTGCTCAAGGGCATCAGTAAGAAAACTATGTTGTGCTTTTAATGATTTCATAATAATTACATCGCTATTTCTTTCACTTTGTTCATCATCTGTACACCATGCACCAGCGAAGCACCACCTCGGATAGCACAGGCTACATGCACGGCTTCCATCATTTGAGCCTCACTCCATCCTTTTTCAAAAGCGTCACTGCTATAGGCATCAATACAGTAAGGACATTGCACCGCATGGGCAACGGCCAGGGCGATCAGGGACTTTTCCCGTGCTGTCAATTCACTGTCTTTAAAAACTTCTCCATAATAGGAAAAAAATTTATCGCCAAGGTTTTTTTGGAAATCAGCCACGTTGCCAAATTTTGCGAGGTCCTTAGCATTGTAATAATGTTCTGTCATATTTAATTAATTTAAAAAATTCGAGGCTCACCCTATTTTTATATAACGGGAAACTGGCATACCCTGGATTGAATCCTGTTAAACAATTCATCATTTAAGGCACTGAATAATTTTATGCAAAGACTTAACCACCCTATTAAATAATTAATTACTGCTTTTCAGATAGCCAGGTGAGTCAGTAAGCGCATTTGTTATAAAAAATTGTTGGCTTTGCCAGGAAAATATAGAAACTGTTTTTTTACAAGATAACATGGGTTGAGTCATTAAGTTCATAATTACAACTTTACCGGGCTATTTCTGGTATGAAATCAATAATTTAGAATACACTACCGATACCAAAAGCTTGCTAGTTTTTAAACACCTTAATTCAGTCCCTAAATGGTTTGCCAATGTGCCAGATGGGAATTAACTGCCCCAATGATACTCAAAACAGGCAAAAGCAAAACTACCTGAAGCATTTAGCATACGATGCCAGTGACCTAATAGATAATCTCACCATATTCGGTTAAAAACCACAGTTTGCAACAGAATAGTTTGTTATATAGTCGGGATTATTCAGAATTCCTGACAAAAAATTGGTTCCTATTCCGGACCTGCGTAAGGAACTAAACAATTATATGGCAATGAAGCGATGGCTGAATTTCCCTGGTTTAATCAACAGGAATGTAAATATCAAATGTAGCGCCTATACCCAGTTGGCCACTGGCCGTAATAACTCCATCGTGATTTTCCACAATTTTTTTTACAATAGCAAGGCCAATGCCTGTTCCGTTATATTTTTCTTTGCTATGCAAGCGTTGAAAAAGCTCAAATATTTTTTCATTGTATTGTTGTTCAAAACCGATACCATTATCTGATAGTTGAATGTGACTGTACAGTTTTTCCGGGTTGAGTTTTACATTACTGAATTTCTTGCCAGATCCTTCTTCACAGGTTATCTTAATGTGTGGAGTTTTGTTCTGGCCAGAAAATTTCAAGGAGTTATTGACAAGATTGTAAAGTAACTGATGAAACTGGAAGGGAATGATTTTCATGCTGCACATAAGGCCGGTTTCCAGAATTGCTTTTTTATTTTCCAGTTCCTCCCGCAGGTTTTCCTGTACTGTGTTCATTATATTTTGCAGAGATACCCATTCAAATTTTTTATCATCATTATTGGTGCGGGAATAGGCCAGTAGGTCTTCAATAAGAGTCTGCATTCTTTTTGCAGCGTTTTGCATTCTATGAAATTTGTCTTTTACAAATTCAGATAAATTTTGCGACTCATTCTCCTGGATCTGGGAAGCGAATGTTTGAATTTTTCTTAAGGGCTCCTGCAGGTCGTGGCTTGATATATAGGCAAAGGACTGCAGTTCTTTATTCATTTTTTCAAGATCGAGGTTCTTTTGTTTTAATTCGCTTGTTCGTTCCCATACCTGTTTTTCAAGTTCGCTGGCAAATACTTTCTGATCCTGTATATCCGTACTGGCTCCCACCCACATTTGGATTTTGCCATCATGATCTCTTTGGGCAATGGCACGGCTAAGCTGCCATCGATATTCCCCGTCGTGCCGGCGAAACCGATGCTCAAATAAAAAATCTTTTCCTGTTGATACCGAGTGTTTCCAGGCTTTAGTATTTTCTTCCCTTTCGTCAGGATGGACAAGTTGGATCCATCCATCCCTGTTAAGTTGATCCTGGGAAAGCCCTGAATATTTATATACTGCCTGGTTATAATAGTTTATATGGCCCTGGGGGTCTGCTATCCACACCTGCTGCGGAAGGGAATCAGCCAGCAGTCTGAATTTAGCTTCGCTTTCCTGTAATACCTGTTGTAATTGTTTCTCTTCCGTAACATCCCGGAGA
>JBGTNK010000235.1:0-3077 GCA_041743125.1 Chitinophagaceae bacterium | reverse complement strand
GGTAGCATCAATATCATTCCGCAGGATATTGGAAGAGTGTTGTTGAATGTATTCAACAATGCGTTTTATGCAGTTTGCCCCCCCACCCCCCAAGGGGGGATTAAGAACCCTGAAAAGGGATATGAACCTACAGTTTGGGTGAGTACAAGAAGGGTGAGTGACAAAGTTTTCATAACCGTAAAGGATAATGGGCCTGGCATTCCTCAAAAAGTAATCGATAAAATATTTCAACCCTTTTTTACTACTAAGCCAACAGGACAAGGTACTGGGTTGGGTTTATCATTGGCTTATGATATTGTAAAAGTACATGGAGGAGAAATGAAGTTAGAAACGAAGGAAGGTGAAGGAAGTGAATTTATTATTGAATTGCCTGCTGCATAATGAGTGTTTCCGGTTGGGGTAATATCAAAATTGGGGAAGGCAGTATGATCAAAGTAGATATAGAACTTGGTATATTTACGGGTTAATCATCAGATGGTATGATTAATTTGTTTCGGTTAATAAAATACAAGTTTTGGAACCAATAGTTGCTTTTATTCTTTTATGGGATTTGCGCAAGATTTTAAAAGGTACTGCACCCCATTCAAAGTGGGACAAGATCATCAAATATATATTGATTGGTATTGTTCCCCTTTTTATAATTAGTGAAGCCCTTTCCATTGAACATATAATCCAGTGGGTGTGGCATAGTTTACTGTTAGCTGCTATCGGGATAGCCTATTTTGATAAACTATTTTTTCCGGCCCGGACCATACTTCTTGCTGTTCTGCCATTGGTCGTTTTACACCTTTCCGAAGATATCCTGCAATTATTCATGGACGAAGATTTTAAGCCCATTGAACCTTACTTTAAAATTGCTATTGGCTTTTCCTTCATCTGGATGGTGGCTATGCTGATCGTTTCCAAAAAACAACAGAAGGCATTAGCGATGGAAAGACAGAAAACGCATGAAGAAGAGGAGCAGAAGATCAGGGAGGCGAAGCAAAAAATAGAACTTGAAAAAACGGTGGCAGAAAGAACAGCAGAAATTACCCGGCAAAAGGAAGAACTTGAAAAAGCAATAGCGGATCTGAAGGCAACACAGGTACAGTTAGTACATGCTGAAAAAATGGCATCACTGGGTGAGCTCACAGCAGGTATTGCCCACGAAATTCAAAACCCATTAAATTTTGTAAATAATTTCTCAGAGGTAAATAAAGAATTACTGGAGGAGTTGAAAGATGAAATTGATAAGGGCAACCTGGAAGAAGTAAAACTGATAGCAAATGATGTAATAGAAAACCAGGTAAGAATAAATTTCCACGGCAAGCGGGCTGATGCTATTGTAAAAGGTATGCTGCAGCATAGCCGGAGCAGCACCGGGATTAAAGAACCTACAGATATTAACGAGCTGGCCGACGAATATTTGCGGCTGGCCTATCATGGTTTGCGGGCAAAAGACAAATCTTTCAATGCCACGATGAATACTGATTTCAATGAAACCATTGGAACCATTAATATCATTCCACAGGATATTGGCAGGGTGATCCTCAATTTAATTACGAATGCATTTTACGTGGTGACCGAGAAGAAAAAAAAATTGGGACAGGATTTCGAACCCATTGTATCTGTTAGCACAAAAAAAATATATGACAGGGTTTTGATCTCAGTAAAAGATAATGGGGATGGTATTCCGGAAAACATATTAGACAAAATATTTCAACCTTTCTTTAGCACCAAACCAACGGGGCAAGGGACCGGATTAGGTTTGTCATTAAGCTATGATATAGTAAAAGCCCACGGCGGGGAGATAAGAGTAAACACTAAGAAGGAAGAAGGAACAGAGTTTATTATTTCATTACCTTTAAACAACAGCATTGAAAAAGGTAATCCTGATGATCGGAATTAAGCAACCACTCTATTTGATAATCTTTTTTATTGCTGGATCAGCAATTTTATTTTCCTGTAACAACACCGGCGAAATTTCTTTGCCCGGAAATAATGCAGAATCGGTATCTCCAATTACCAGTCCTCTTAAATTTAGTGCAGAAAAAAAATTAACATGGGATACGGCCCGCCAGGGCGGAATACGATCGGTTATAAAAAAACTGGATCTTGATGAACTTCCATTCAAACCTTATGATACCAGCGGATTCCAGCCCTTTAGCAAACCTCCTGCGGAAATAACGTTTGATTTTAATAATCTTCCGTTTGCCTCCTTCCACCTGGACAGCCTACCATCAAAACCACTACAATTTAAAACCACGTTAATACTACCTCCGGTGGTTGTTAAAGCATTACCACCCTATAAATTGAGAGGGAAAGCTATTGCCATTTACGATCTTAACCAGCTACAGGGACTGCCTGCAAAATTTATCACTTTTCTATATAAAGACAGGGACAGCCTGCTTTGGATCAGCAGCAATGAAGGACTTTTTTGCTATGATGGTAGTCATATAAAATCATTCGGGATGCCTTCCATGGTGGCAGGAATTGTAGGTATGACGGAGGATAATGCCGGCCATTTATGGTTTATCCGTACGGGAGGGGTAGGCATGATCGACCGCCATGCAGGTACTATTAGTTACTCATCTAAAATAGCAGCTGTCAATAATAGTTTAGCAAAATTGACAAAGGACATAAATGGAAATCTATGGGTTTACAATAAAGTGGATTCTGCCATAAGTATTATTAAGCCGGATAGCCAGACCTATAAAAACCTGGACCGCTCAGGTGGTTTGCCGGATGGTATTGCTTTAGAAGTATTGGAAGATGAGGAAAAAAATATCTGGATTAATACCTATTATGGCGGAGCTGCTATCATTACACCGGGATCGGGAAAAATAAAATATCTTAATAAAACACATGGACTTACCAATGATACCATGTCTGTAATGGCTAAAGATTCGGATGGGCAGTTGTGGCTGGCAGATGCAAACGGTGGGTTGAATGCGATTGATATAAAAAGAAGCATGATCAGGCAGTATACCCATTTACAAGGCCTGAAGAGGAATTTTAAAATCTCCATCGTATTTGATAAGAAGGGTCAACTATGGGCGGGAACCGATAATGGTCTCGAAATAATTGACCTTAAAAAA
>JBGTNK010000234.1:0-2444 GCA_041743125.1 Chitinophagaceae bacterium | reverse complement strand
TTTATATAATGAATTTAAAAATGGAAAAAATACCGGAGGAACTATCCGCTATGTCTGGTTGTTTGGGATCATTGGCATTTTTGTCTTAATGCTGGCCTGTATAAATTTCATGAATCTTACTACGGCGAGAAGTGAAAACCGGGCTAAAGAGGTAGGGATCCGTAAAACGATAGGTTCCTTACGCTGGCAATTAATCAGGCAGTTTTTTGTAGAATCCTACCTGGTAGTGCTCATGGCTTTTATGGTTTCTTTGATTTTAGTGGTGTTATTGCTGCCCATGTTTAATGACGTGGCCGGAAAAAAAATTGGAGTGCCCTGGCAAAGTCCGCTATTTTGGCTATTCAATTTCCTTTTTGTCCTCCTTACAGGTATGCTTTCGGGCAGCTACCCTGCACTTTATCTTTCCTCTTTTCAACCCATGAAAGTTTTGAAAGGAACATTTCGGGTGGGCAAGTTTTCGTCAATTCCCCGAAAAGTTTTAGTAGTTACTCAATTTACAGTTTCTATTATGCTGATCATAGGAACTATTATCGTTTACCAGCAGATTCAGCATGCAAAAAACAGGCCTGTCGGTTATAGCCGAAATGGTTTAATCAATCTCGGTATGGAGCCTGAAATAAGAGATCATTATGAAGCGATAAGAACTGAATTGAAAAGTGCAGGCGCCATTGAAGAAATGGCGGCATCCAACAGCCCTTTAACGCAAGTGTGGAACACAAACGGAGGATTTGACTGGGAAGGAAAAGATCCCGCCATGGCCGTTGATTTTCCAAACAATACGGTATCCTATGAATTTGGTAAAACAGTGAATTGGAAAATAAAAGAAGGCCGGGATTTCTCAAGGGATTTTGCAACGGACTCTGCAGCATTTATCATTAATCAATCGGCGGCTACATTTTTAGGATTCGAAAACCCGGTGGGTAAAATACTAAAATGGAATGGGAAACCTTTTACCATTATAGGTATTGTAGGAGATATTCTCCAGGAGTCACCTTTTTATCCTGTGCGGCCTACCTTATATCATACGAGTGGATATGATAACATGTACAATCTCATATTGAAACTGAATCCGCAACAGAATGTGAAAAAGTCATTAAGCAGTATAGAGCAAATTTGGAAAACACATGCACCCGAAGTTCCGTTTGATTACAAATTTGTTGATGAAGCATTTGGAAGTAAGTTTAAAGAGGAAGAACGAATTGGAGAGCTGTCTTCCTATTTTGCTGTACTCGCCATTTTTATTTCCTGTCTGGGTTTGTTTGGCATGGCAAGCTTCGTTGCTGAGCAACGCACCAAAGAAATTGGTATCCGCAAAGTTCTTGGTGCCAGTGTGCTCAATCTCTGGCGTTTACTTTCAACTGAATTTTTCATTTTGGTTCTTCTTTCCTGCATTATTGCAGCACCCATAGCCTGGTATTATTTGAATAGCTGGCTTACTAACTATGATTACAGGATTGATATAAAATGGCAAGTATTTGTAATGGCCGGATTGGCTGCGCTTATTATTACTTTATTGACGGTGAGTTTTCAAGCAATCAAAGCAGCGATTGCTAATCCTGTGAAGAGTTTAAGAACGGAATAAAAAAAATGATTGGTAATTATCTGCCAGATCACAAATGTTGAGAAGGTAAAAAAATAAATTATGCTAAAGCACATTTTAACTATTGCCCTTCGTAGTATAAAGAAACACAAATCTTCTTTTGCTATTAATCTAACCGGCCTTTCTACGGGGTTGGCCTTTGCTTTTCTTCTTTATCTATGGGTACAAGATGAAAAAAGCATAGATAAGTTTCATGCGAATGAAGACAGGCTTTACCAGGTAATGGAAAAAAGTACCGAGAACGGTATAATAAGAATACAGGATCACACACAAGGCCCTTTGTCGGAAGCCATGGAAAAAGATCTCCCTGAAGTGAAAAATGCAGTTACGGTAATGAACCTGTCCAAAGAAGGCATGGATCTTACGATGAAAAATGGAGAGAAAACTTTTAAGACAAGTGGTATATTTTCGGGGGAGGCATTTTTCCGGATTTTTACATTTCCTCTTATCTCCGGGAATTCCGGTACTATATTAAATGAAAAAAACAATATAGTTATCTCTGAAAATCTTGCACTGAAATTATATGGTACAGTTGAAGCCGCGTTGGGAAAACCTTTGCTGTGGAATGCATTTGGGAGCGACCATTTAGCTTCTATAACCGGCATCTTTAAAAATGTAAGCAGCGCCTCCACACTGAAGTTTGATTTTGTACTTACAAAACAAAAGCTGTTAGAAGACATATGGCAAGGTGGCAAGCAATGGGGGAACACAGGCCCTGAAACTTATCTTTTATTGAAAGAAGGAGTTAATATACCGGCCTTTAATAAAAAGATCGAAAGATATATTGATAAATATGATAAAGAAAATCATTTCTCTCTTTTTGTAAGGAGATATGCTGATGCCT
>JBGTNK010000233.1:0-3024 GCA_041743125.1 Chitinophagaceae bacterium | reverse complement strand
ATATTTATTATTTGTATACCCATTTCGAAAACTTTCCCAGAGGTATAAAAAAATAAACCTGGCAATGCCATGCTTTTGAAATTGCTCTATATGTTTCAGTTCATGTAAAAGCCATCTCCTGTTCTGTAAAAATTCTTGCTGTCGTGTATTATGGAGATGAATCGTTTTGCCAATTACTATGGCCACCTTATCACAGGTTAATTTCCAGGCAGCAAACCTGGCGATAAAGGATTTCTCCTTGACCCGGAAATATATTTGTGTTGTTCCGGAAATATTCATCTGCCTGGATTAATTTAAACGGAATGCATTTATCCTTTCAAAATTCCATTATATCAATAAACAAAAATGGGATGAACTGGTTTATTTTTGTTTCTCTAAATAAAGGAAATGAAAAAAATAAGAGCCTATTCTGCAGCGAAAATTTTTAGTGGCGTTGCCTGGTTACATGATCACGTGGTGATAGTGGAGAAATCTACGATCACCTCAGTTATTCCCTCCCGCTATATGCCCGGGGACGTGGTTGTTCAGCATTTTCCTGATGCTATACTGGCTCCTGCTTTTATCGATCTTCAGATTTATGGCGCCGGAGAAAAATTGTTAGCTGTATTTCCTGAGACCGATGCGCTTTATAAATTAAATGATTATTGCCGGGGTGGTGGAGCTGCTTATTGTTTGCCAACGGTAGCCACCAATGAATACGAAGTTTTTTACCGTGCGATTGATGCCATTAAAGCTTATTGGAAAGAAAATGGTGAAGGCGTGCTGGGCTTACATATTGAAGGCCCATGGATCAACCCGGTGAAAAGAGGGGCACATATAGAATCACTAATTCACTCACCCACACCGGAACAGGCAAAAAAGTTATTGGAGTATGGGAAAGGAGTAATTAAGATGATCACTCTTGCTCCGGAGGTTTGCAGCCAGGATATCATTGACATGATTCTGTCATATAATATAATAATTGCCGCCGGTCATAGCAATGCAAGCTATGCCGAGGCCACAAATAGTTTTACCAAGGGTATAACCGCGGTTACTCATTTATATAATGCCATGAGCCCTCTTCAACACCGGGCGCCCGGCCTGGCAGGTGCGGCTATGGATAGTAAAAAAGTTATGGCGAGTATCATTCCTGACGGACACCACGTGGACTACGCTGCTATCCGCATCGCCAAAAAAGTAATGAAGGAAAGATTGTTTGTGATTACGGATGCCGTTACTGAAACGACTACGGGTCCTTATCCACATCATTTATCACAGAATAAATATGTTTCAGATAATATATTAAGCGGCTCGGCGCTCACTATGAACAAGGCCGTTCAAAACCTGGTGGAATATACCGGGATGGATTGGGGAGAAGCCTTGCGGATGTGCAGTTTGTATCCGGCCAGGGTAATGGGCATGGAAAAGAAGTTGGGAAAAATTGAAAAAGGATATTTGGCTAAAATGGTATTGCTGGATGAAAAAAGCGGGGTATTGCAGGTGATCGGCTAAATCTAATGTTTAGTAAGGCCGGGCCAGTCAAATCTTAAATTCAATGAAATATTATATTAAAGGTGGTGCCAATTATATTTTACAATAACGTGCTGTGTTTTTAAGGTTTTGATCTTTATTCCAGGCTTTTAAAGCTAAACATAATTCTTTCTTTGCTTTCCCGGGTACTTTCGGATCATAAGCATAATAATGGATGCCTTCCTTATCAGCGGCAATTTTCTTTTCATTGCCAACCTGGTAAATAACAAATGACTCCTTACCTAAAGTATCTGCAACTCCTAATTCATAATATACATTTGGGTTGGGTGCTGTTATATCTGCAACCACAAGACCCGCTCTTTGCAATGTTTTAAAAATATTTCCATTTAATGTACCCGTTCGTTCTATTTCATCACCACGAATGCATGTCAGATCTGCGCCTTCAACAGCGGGTTTTATTATTTTATCATAAACATTTGCTGACCATTTTTCGCTGAATGGCATGATCACGAAACAAACCGGTTGATCCACATACATGATTGTTTTATCCCTGTCGCCTCTGCACACAATAAACTGGTTAAGTATTTGCCTGGCAACCGGGTTTAACCAATATGGGCCATTTTCCCGATCATTACATTCTACAATTTTACTGTCCAAAAGCATATATATCGTATCCACCTTACAATTAACAGACATCTTTTCCAGATCAGCTGCTGTTAATTCACCTTTGCTGCATGTATTGAGCAGGTGTATCATTTTCCATTGATCGCGGTAACTCATAAAATAGAATTCAATTGTAGTATAGAAGTTTATTCAAGTAACTGGGTTATTATTTCCTTAACCCATTCCCGGCTGTCACGATACATTTCCAGGTTAGCAGCGGTGGTTTTGCGCTGCCAGTATTCATTGGGCGTAGCCCGGCATTTATATAAATACCGATCTGCATGCTCCTTGTGGTTTTGAACAACGGCCAGTTCAAGCAGGGTTGCATAAGGCCAGTAATCATCAAAGTTGGATTTGATATTCCGGAATGATCGCCGGGCTTTATTTTCAAGATGTGTTTGTACAGAAAACTCCACCACTGTTGCCAGGTGGGTTGCAGTGGCATCTTTCCTTAGAAATAATAAATTCACCGCGTTTACTCCAGGGTAAAAATCCCGCATATCGGCTTTGTATCCCATCAAATATGTATCAATAGCTTTATCAAGAAATGCTGAGGCCAGGCCGGGTTTGCTGGCTTTTAATTCATTAAATTTATCCTTATAAACCCTGCCTAATATACCACAGGTCTCGCTGCTTGGACCGTTTTCATTGATCAACTTTTCCAATACCTTTATGGCTTCTTCACTTTTATTAGCCCGGTTAAGGGCAAAACCATATTGTTCCCTGATCATTGTTGTTCGCTTTAAAAATGGAGGCAATGATTCAATAAAACCAACCATTTCCATATAACATTCAATAGAGCGATAGGCAAGCATAAAATCTAAACAAATACTTACCGGCCAGTCATTCTTATCGCCGGATTTCTGTTCAATTTGTTTTACAAGTAATGCT
>JBGTNK010000232.1:0-50465 GCA_041743125.1 Chitinophagaceae bacterium | reverse complement strand
TACGATCGGCCTTATCATCCCCATTATCGTCATAAAACATCCACACATAAGGGCTTTGAGAAACGATCACCTTATTTCCCAGCACACAAATACCAAGGGGTGCATTCAGCTCTGGCCCCTGGTAAAAAACTTTTACCGTATCAATCCGGCTGTCACCGTCATTATCTTCCAAAATTAAAATACGGTCACCCAGGGCATTGACAGGATTACCGTTGATTGCAGGACGATAATTATAAGCTTCGCATACCCAAACACGTCCGCGGTCATCCACATCTATATTTGTAGGATTTTGCAACATGGGCTCCGCCGCCATCGCTATCACCTCAAGGCCCATACCGACGCTAAGATTTTTCAATGCATTTTCCGGGAAATGTTTTTGCACTTCGGAAAGACTATCATTTTTCACAACAGGCGTTTCCATTTCTGCTTCCTCACCGCAGGAGCTAAAAACAATACTACAGAAGATTCCCAAAAAACAAGTGGCTGGTATTACTCTATTTATTTTCATTTCAGATGGAATGTATGAGAAAAAACAATAGTTGCCGAAGCTATGAAAAAACAAGTGGATTATTTCCCGGTTCGGGAAACAAAAAAATTGAAAAGATTAATGCCCTCGTTATTTTACTAAATCAGATAAAGAGCCATCATTAATATATCGTAAGCTTCCAGCTTCTTTCAAACTGGTCAGTAGAATCCAATTTTATTATTCCTTCTTTCTTAATAAGCTGCTGGCTGGTATTTACGCTGTCCGCAATTCCACACCAGGGCTCTATGCAAACAAAATCAGCATCCCGGGCAGCCCAGATACCGAGGTAGGGAAAGCCGGTAAAATCAAATTCAAATATTTCACCCACAGATTTGCAAACCAGTTTCACTTTATCAGAACGCAGCTCTTTTAGAACAATGGCATCACTATAAAATAATTCTTTTGTAAGAGTCAATATGTTTGAATCATTTAGCAATGCTGTACTTGCGTTTTCGATCAAGCCTTCTTTGGAGATCAACCATCGGCCTGCAGTTTCGTTCTTATTAAATTCAAGATAATGGTCGTTATACTTATTGCCGGGTAAAACGGGTAGTTTAAAAGCCGGATGCCCCCCAACAGAAAAATACATGGGCTCATTGATATTCCCTTTATTCACTACCCTGTACATCACACGCAGCTGGTTTTCTTTTAAACTATAAACAATATCAAATCGGAATTGAAACGGATATTTTATAAACGTATCATCCGTCCGCGTTAGTGTAAATGTAATGGAGGAGGGTGTTTGATCAGTAACTGTAAAATCCATGTCTCTTGCAAAACCATGCCGGCTTAAATGATACGTTTTATTCTCATATAAATAAGTATCCTCTTTTAGCGTACCTACTATCGGAAAAAGCACGGGTGATTTTTTGCCCCAGTATGCCGGATCACCGCTCCACATATATTCAATGGAAAGATTTTTGTTGTATATACTTTGCAACTCTGCACCTTTAGGTTGTATTTCAATTTTCAATATTTCGTTTTCAATGATGTACATGCTTATTCATTTTTTACACGGAAGTAAAGGTGATCGAAATAAGACTACAGTCAAAATAATTACTTCGTTATTTTCGGGTATATTACAAATCATTTTAACTTTTAGCTCATGGGAACAGGAAGACTGGAAGCCTTCAGCGATGGCGTGCTGGCCATCATTATCACCATCATGGTTTTGGAAATGAAAGTTCCGCACGGTGATTCACTGGCGTCATTAAAACCACTCTTACCAGTTTTTTTAAGTTACATCCTGAGCTTTATATATCTCAGTATTTACTGGAACAATCATCATCACATGCTACATGTTGCCCGGCAGGTGAATGGGAAAACGCTGTGGGCTAACATTCATCTTCTTTTCTGGCTTTCACTTATTCCTTTTGTTACAGGTTGGATGGGTGAAAATAATTTTACCAAATGGCCTGTAATTTTATATGGGATGGTATTGTTGATGGCAGCCGTAGCCTATTATATGCTAGCCCGTTCCCTGGCGGGACTGCATGCTAAAAATTCAACGCTGGCTGAAGCCCTCGGTAAAGACTGGAAGGGCCTGGTTTCTATTTTTATTTATGTGGCCGGCATCGGGCTTAGTTTCATCAATCCATGGCTGGGATTTTCTATGTATGTCATCGTAGCGGGCATCTGGTTTATCCCTGATATGCGTATTGAAAAAAAATTGGATGATGAAGCATTGCCCTGATAAAACTGGTAAAATAATTTACCGGATGTTTACAGTCTTAATAATCCTGATCTGTATAATGTAGTCATTGGTTTATTATCCCAAAAAAGTTCAAAATCTTCAAGTCCGGCAGCCTCGTAATTTTCCTTTACCTCTTGCACAGTGTACATTTTATTATTGTTGACGGATAATTTAGGAAGCATGGAAGTAAGCCAGTCACCTTGTTGTTTATTCAGCTTGAGTTGCTGGTTATCTTTTTTATTAGCAAAAGAAAGCGTTGCCATTTCTCTTGTATTTCCTTTTTTTGATTGAGTAAAATATTCCGTGCCCGCATGCCTGCCTAACCAGACAATTTTTGAAGAAGGTTTTAAAGGAGCTATATCCGCTTCATTCAACGCCTGGGAAATATACGCCGGGTCAATACTTGTTTTTGGCACTTTAAAATCAAACCATTTGTAGAGGGGATCATCCAGGTGAGCGCCTTGCATATAATTAAGCAATGATTTGGCAAGACCAAATCCAAATGATTCATGATCGGCTCCTGAGAGATCGATATGAGCTATATCATTATTGGCAAATCGACCTGTTGCCTCTGATACTTTCTGTACATTATATTTTTCCGGGTGTAAACCAACAGGGCTATGCGCCGTCATGGTAAATAAATGCCAGAAGGCGGATTGCAAAATGCCCGTCTTAAACATCTGTCTTACCATTTCAAGTGAGTCGATGGTTTCCTGCGCCGTTTGAGTTGGAAAACCATACATTAAATAAGCATGCACCATGATTCCCGCTTCATTAAAATGCTGGTTTACCCTGGCTACCTGCGCCACCGTTATCCCTTTTTCTATTAAAGCCAGCAGCCGGTCTGATGCTACTTCCAATCCACCTGAAACAGCAATGCAACCAGAGGCTTTCAGTAATAAACAAAGATCTCTTGTAAAACTTTTTTCGAAGCGAATATTGGTCCACCAGCTTACCGTCATTTTTCTTTTAATGATCTCAAGGGCCAGGGCCCGCATCAGTGCAGGTGGAGCTGCCTCATCCACAAAATGAAAACCATTCTGGCCGGTTTGCTTTATTATTTCCTCCATCCTGTCGCAAAGCAGTGCAGCTGTCAGCGGCTCATATATTTTTATATAGTCTAGTGAGATATCACAGAAAGTGCATTTACCCCAATAACATCCATGCGCCATGGTGAGTTTGTTCCATCGACCGTCACTCCACATCCGGTGCATCGGGTTCACCACTTCAATGGCGGAGATATATTTATCAAGAAAAAGATCGCTGTAATCCGGTGTTCCCAAATCATTTTGCCGGTAATCAGGAAATGATTTGTTATTGATGTAGCAAACTTCGTTTTCAATTAGAGTAAAGGTTCGCTTTAATTCATCCCGGTTTTTTTTCCCTTCAATATGTTGCACCAGGATCTCGATCGGGGCCTCGCCATCATCCAGTGTAATAAAATCTAAAAAATCAAAAACACGGGGGTCTGCCACTGATCTTAATTCAGTATTAGGAAAACCACCGCCCATGGCGATTTTAATGTTGGGGTAATTTATTTTTATCCATTGACCGCAACGAAATGCTGAATACAGGTTGCCAGGAAAAGGAACAGAAACAGCCACTAGTTTTGGTTGAACCTGATGAATATATTTTTTCAGCAGCTCAATGACTAACTCGTCGATATAGGTATAAGGTTGTTGCAGGTTTTCATACAAAGTATCAAAATCACCGGCAGAGCGACCCAGGCGTTCAGCATAACGGCTGAAACCAAAATGAGGATCTTCACACTCCTTTATAAGATCTGCAATATCTTCCAGGAAAAGAGTGGCCAGGTGTTTAGCATTATCAATGATGCCCATGGAACCAAAAGCCCAATGCAGGTCTTCAGTTTGTGCAAATCGTGAAGATTCGGGCAAAAAATTCCGCTTACAGATCAAATGTGCCAGGGTCGGATTTTTTCCCTGTAAAAAAAGAATGACATCATCTATGATCTGAATATAATCCTCTTTTAATGTCATCATTCTTTCTGCATTTGCTGATAATGCAACGGGGAGTGAAGTTTTGCTACTTTCGCTTTGTGATGGCAGCCGGGAAGAGTTTTCAATACGCTCAAACATTTTTTTCAACCCTTCGCGGGAAAAGAGAGATAAAATGATTTCGATGCCCAGGTCAGCCTGGCATGATGAAATTTTTTTTGTATTCAAAAAACCTTTCAGATAGGCTGTTGCTGGATACGGAGTATTTAGTTGAGTGAACGGAGGCGTAAATAAAAAAACAGTTTTATTCATTTCAGCGCAAAAATATTCATATTGGGACAACCACCGTACTATTGGATGAAAGTAGCAAGTATTATCACCTTTATTATTTTTGTGGTACAAATTTGGTAACCTAATCATAAACGCCTATATGACCTTTCCCGATTTTTCTGATCCCTCCATCTGGCTTAGCCTTCTTACACTTACTTTCCTTGAGATCATTTTAGGAGTGGATAATATCATTTTCATTTCTATCATTTCTGATAAATTAGAACCATCGCAACAAAAAAAAGCAAGGAATATTGGTTTATTGCTCGCTATGGTTTTCCGGGTAGGTCTTTTGCTGACTATCACCGCTATCATGCGGTTGCAAAATCCCCTATTCATCATGCCTTTCATTGAAAACAAAGGAGAGCCGATCCCCATCAGCTGGAAGGATATTATTCTGATAGCAGGAGGTTTATTTCTTATTTTTAAGAGTACCCTGGAAATTCATTCAAAGCTTGAACATCCCGGCGAAAACGAGGCTTCAAAAAAGCCGGTGTATGCCAAAATAGGCGCCGTAATAGTACAGATCATTTTGATCGATGCGGTATTTTCTTTTGATTCCATTCTAACTGCTATCGGGTTGGTGGATGAGGTTTTTATTATGATCGTGGCAGTGGTCATTTCAATCCTTATTATGATAGCTTTTTCCGGAGCCATCAGCCGGTTTATCAATAAACATCCTACTTTACAAATGCTCGCACTTTCCTTTCTAATTGCCATTGGTATAATGTTGGTGGCAGAAGGATTTCACCAGGAAATCAGTAAAAGCTACATCTATACCATGATCGCTTTTTCACTGCTGGTGGAAATGCTAAATATGAGACTGCGAAAAAAAGTGAAAAGTCCCGGTAAGGAAGAAAATTAAATCCGGCTTTGAATAATTAACGCTGATCTTTCCGGAAAAGGTGCCGGGATGATAAAAATCATCCTGGTTTCCTCTATACATCAAAATAGTTTTCCTTACAATATTCTACATTTAGATATGGAATTTTTTGTTGACAGGAATTCTATTGTAAGAAAGATATGGGGCAAAAGCGATACGATTTTGTTTGTATTCGCTGGAGCATCAGCTGAGTTTGCCTTAAATAAAGCTGTTGACTGGTTGTACTTTACGGGAAAACTCCCTTCTGATCCATTGGGAAGATTATTTTCAACCGTAATGTATGCGAGGGAGATCGTTTTTTCTGAAAAGGAAAAAGCGGAACAAGCCATTGATAAAATTTCGATGATCCATAAAACCGTAGAAAAAAACAGGGGTGCCCAAATACCTGATTGGGCCTACCGGGATGTATTATTCATGCTTATACATTATTCCCAGGCAGCCTTTGAATTGATGGAAAGAAAATTAACTGCCGCTGAAAGGGAAGAACTCTACAATGTATTCCTAAGGATGGGCACCCGAATGGGAGTAAAACAATTACCCGAAAATTATGAGGCCTGGATCACCATGCGTAATCAACACCTGGAAGATGATCTTATTAAAAGCAATTACAGCCTGGACCTTTTTAAACAATACCGCAAACATTTGGGACGTCTCCGGTATTTGTTATTAATCGAATCACAGAAACTTGTTGTTCCAGCCCGTGTAAAAACACTACTGAATTTTGGAAAAATTCCCTGGATCGCTCCACTCCTTTTTATGTATAAATTAAGCCGCTACATAAAAATGGATCGTGTATTCAAAGGCATCATTTTGCCTTCGGCCTATCAACAGCAGATTAAAGCACTGGATGTAGTGACCGTATGAACTAAAATAGTGACCGGAAAAAATTCCGGTCACTTATCGTTCCAGGCCTTTATTACAATGAAATTATTTCCCGCCTTTCAATTCTTTTTGCAATGCTTCCAATGCATCCCAATCGGAGGAAGCAGCTAATTTAGCTTGCGTTGGCCAGCTAGTGGGATCATGCATCTGGAATTTACTGCCGGCGGCAGCAATGATGTCCTTTAATTTTTTGACTGAGGCTTTAGAAAGATCCTTATAGGTCAAAATCTTTTCATCTGCCAGCAATGTCACTATTTTTTTACCAATACCTTCTATCCTTGTAAGATCATCAACAGCAGTTCCGTTTTTTTCTGCCTTAGCTGACGGCTTTTTCTCCTTTGCCTTAACAGCCTTAGCTGGCTTTTCTGCCACTTCAGTTGCTGCTTCCACTTCGTCAGCCGGTACGGCCACTACGCAATTCTCTACCTGGAAACCTGATATATGTACATAATTATCTGCCTTATGATCATTCACCCACCTGCCATCGTTCAGCAAATAACGATATTGGTAGGTTTTGCCAGCTTCCAGCGTAGCTGTAGCTTTCATTGAACCATCTTTTTGTTTTTTCAGGGTTATTCCATCATTATAATCCCAGTTATTGAATTCACCTAACAAAACTGCACTTGTTGCTTCACCCACTATTTCCGATGAAAGCGTAAATGTTACTTTTTTTCCCATAATTATTGATTATTAAATTAAGTTGCAAAATTGAGCGGAACTGATAGATCAGCCGCTTCAAACATGTTAAAATTTTTAGCTTATTGCTCGTTAATACCATGCCAGTTCAAAGGTAACCCAAGGCTGGTTTGGTGTTTTTCCACAACATGTGCAAAAATGAACCTGATATTATAGGAAGAATAGGTCTGAACCCCTCCAATTTTTTCCAAAAAGTGCTCTTATGAGTTAGCCAGTAAGATGACCCAATACCCCGCGGAGGTCATAAAGGCACTAATCTTCACTCTGTTCGTACCTTTTAAATCAATAGATCAGGAAATTTCCCGGCGAATACCATTTAATATCCAGAGAATAATAATACTCATTATTGCTGCAAAGAAACACCACACCGAAATTACAAATCCACTAAAAAAGCTGACGGCAACAAAATAGGAGGCCAGGAAAATAAATCCCAGCCACTTCATCCTTTTATGGCTGGAAATAAAGGCCGGTAATATTGTGGCCAGGAAGTAAAGAACATTAAATGGGATCAACAGTTTTTTTGTCGACCGGGTAAAGCCAAACTCGTAATGAAGATGATGAAGGTCGGGTCCCACCGTCACGGGAAAAAGTAAAAGAATAATGCACACCCCAACGGAAACTACTAATCCTGCCCAAAGAAAAATAGACATTATTTTTTTTCGTCTCGCTTCCTTTTCAAGCAGGCGAAGAGTAAAAGGTATCCAAAACGGCCATACCATGATGGCAAAAACCAAAAAAGTATATAGGTAGAACGATTGCAAACCGCTGTAAAATGTATCTTCAAGAGATAGCCACAGCATACCCTCAGCCAGTTGTTGCACTGAAAATATAAGTGGGATGCTCGCAAACAAGGCCTGTGGAACTGATCTGGATCTTATTATCGCTGCGGTACCGATAGCAGCAAGAACGGCACTGGCCCCAAAACTGGCACTTGCTGAAAAACACATGTTAATTCAATTTTTTTTTTCAACATAAAAAAGGAAATAGGTCACGAAGTCAAGGTAGTCTTTGTTTGGTTCAATTAAATATAAAATTGATCACTCATTAACCTGATGCCCCGAGGAATATTTTTTTTCAATTGATTGTATGAAGGATCCTGCACTGTGTGTAATATCTATGATAATAGCTTTAAAAAAAAATGATCAATACATTACTGAAAAAAATGTGATCTTTATAGCAATAAAATCAGGAACAGGAGGCAAAAAATATGGCTGCAACATTTAAGGAAACCTTTACTTTAAAAGGAGAGCAATTGCTCAAAAAAATTAAAGACCTGATTGAAGAAGGTAATGTAAGAAAGATCACAATACATGATAAAGCCGGAAAAGAAATCATGTCTTTTCCGCTATCAATAGGTGTAGTAGGTGCTGTATTTGCGCCGATCCTGGCTGCAGTGGGCGCCCTGGCCGCATTGATCGGGGAATGTACGATCTCTGTAGAAAGAGAAGAATAATATTGTATAGAAAAAATCTACCCCATTTTCATCCACAACTTTTTATTCCCCCTAAAGAAATAAGAATTTAAAGATTACTTCTTAGCGCTGATTTTGAACTGCAATAGGATGACTTGCTTTCCCTGTGAAATAACCGATCGGCAATAAATGATCATGCAGACTATATTCTTTTAATATTGCTTCTATTTCCTTTACTGAATCTTTGTTAACTGTTATAAGAAGCCCTCCGCTTGTTTGAGGATCGGCCAGTACTGATCTTACTAATTCAGTTTTTTCTTTGAATGAAGGATCGATAAAGATCTTATGACAGTAACTATCCCAGTTGCGTTGCGTACCGCCCGGTACACAATGATTATTGATATAAAATTCAAGATCGTTATTGATAAACGGTATGGCAGTCATATCAGGTAACACAGCGCTAAGACCACTTCCTTCAGCCATTTCGGCCAGGTGGCCAAACAATCCGAAACCCGTTACGTCTGTCATCGCACTAACAGCACTCATCTTCCCAATGGCCTCCCCTATCTTGTTTAACTGCATCATTTGCCTTGCCGCGGTACCTGCATGTTCCTCTTTCAATAGGCCCTTTTTTTCTGCAGTGGTTAAAATACCAACACCCAATGGTTTGGTAAGAAATAAAATATCACCTGCCTTTGCCGTATTATTTTGTTTGATATTTTTTACGTCAACCAATCCATTGACCGCCAGTCCAAAAATAGGCTCCGGGGAATCGATACTGTGCCCACCGGCCAGCGGAATCCCAGCTTCCAGGCAAATACTTCTTCCTCCTTCAACCACTTTTTTTGCCACGGAAGGAGATAATTTATTAACAGGCCAGCCTAATATAGCGATAGCCAGCAGGGGCTTTCCTCCCATGGCATATACATCGCTGATAGCATTGGCAGCTGCAATTCTTCCAAATTCAAAGGGGTCATCAACAACAGGCATAAAAAAATCTGTAGTGGAAATGATAGCGGTCCCGTTTCCCAGATCATACACTGCTGCATCATCTTTACTATGATTGCCCACCAGTAAATTTTCATTATCGGGTATAGCCAAACTGCCTGATAAAATCTCTTCTAATATTTTAGGAGAAATTTTACAGCCACATCCTGCCCCGTGTGAATATTGTGTAAGCTTTATTGCTGGTTCCATTTTAATTACTTTGTTATTAATTCTATCTCCATTATTTTTTTTGCATTCAGGCTGGCATCAACTTTTGTACATTCTATATGTGTGATCACCGGGTTTCGTTCACGATTGTTCATAGCCTTGCTGTAAGATTTATCATAGTATTTCAATAAGATGTGAAAACAAGATTCCAAATCATTCTCTGCTAAAAACTGAAGTGCATTTTTTGATTCCAGTCCACCTAATCTTTTTTTTATCCTGCTGATGGCATCAGCCACTTTTTCCTTGTCCAGTTTTCCATATTCCAGCAGGATATGCTTCAATCTTTCTTCAAATGGGATTACCATGAAAAGCAACGGTGACCCGGACATGGTTTTCCAAAAAGCAGGCGGAATATTAATATGGCCGATTCGCTGGCTTTCATCCTCCAGCCAGATCGTTTGCTTCCCGGGTAAAGCAACATCGGATCCTTCACCTTGCCCGGGGATGCTCTTCATATAATACCTCAACTCCTCACTTAACAAATTTTCAAACATTTCCTGGCTGGGTTGAGCCGGCAAACCAATATTTCCGAACGCAGATCCTTTGTGGCAGGCCAGGGCTTCAAGGTCAATTACCGCTGCCCCCATTTTTTTCATTTCCTCCAGTACAAAGGTTTTTCCCGAACCCGTATTTCCTCCCAGGATATTAAATGCAAATGGCAATGTAAGTGTTTCCAATACCCGTTTGCGATAACTTTTATATCCCCCGGCCAGGGTACTGACTTTATAGCCATAAAGATCCAGTAACCAGGCAACCGCTTCGCTGCGCATACCGCCACGCCAGCAGTGGAGCAATATTCTTTTATTATCAGGGCCCTGACTTAAGGAGGTAGTCATGTTTTCTACCTGCTCTACCATTTTGCGCATCCTGGGCCCAAAATAATCCAGGCCAGTTTTTATTGCCGCTTCACGACTTTGTTGTTTGTAGATGGTACCTACTACCTTTCTTTCTTCGTCGGTAAATAGCGGGAGATTTTGTGCTCCGGGTATATGCGCATGATCAAACTCAGCCGGAGAGCGGACATCCAGTACCGGATATTTTTTTCCTGATTCAAGGAAACGATGAATAGGTATTTTTTCAACTGCCAAGCCGCGAAGGTAAAAATTTATATCCTGCAGAATGAAATATCGTTTTGTTAATCCGGGATTAAGTATTCAGGCATCGCAACAGGGTACTCCCCAACCGAATGAACGAACCACTAAAATATTATTTGCAGGTAATGATTGACTACCTGTAAAACTCAAAGTCCTTGCGGCTGAAGGTGCCTGGGGTTAAATGATCGCCTGGTTCAAATTCATAATTCACAAATTCGATACCTTTTAATTCCGTCAATGTATAGGTGGTTGAGGAAATATATGCATCAGCACCGGCAGTTCCCATTTGCTGCGTCAGGTAAACACTGTTTGGAATACTTACATACAACGTATCATTTACTATTTTATCAAAAACAAGATGGACATTTTCCCAACCTGTATTGATGTCCTTTACAAGTCCTTCCGCCGTCAGGGTATCTTCATCAAAACTTCTTTGCTTTTTTAAAAAGAATTCACCATTGCTTGAATCATATGCAGAAATCCAGATCCGTTTGTCCTGAACGGAAACTTCTTCCCCCGGTTTTAGAGCGTCCTGATCCGGTTGCTGATTATTACAACTAATGAGTAACAGCATTAAAACCGGGATCAAAAGTGTTCGCATTTCTAAAATTACATTATATAACATGAATTTAAGGTTCCCATGGACAGTAAAAAAATATCTTGTTTTTTGGATTAATTCTATTATCCTCGAAAAACTATCTAAATATGATTTAAGTAAATATGCAATGCTTTTTGCTGTATCATATTTTAAAAGTAACCCGGGTATTGTTTGGTAATATTGCACTATCAAAAAAAACAAATGATATGCATATAGAATCCGATATAAAATTAGGTTTCAAAGATGTAATGTTGAGGCCAAAACGATCTACTCTCAGTTCCAGGTCGGAAGTATCGCTGCTGAGAAAATTTAAATTCTTACACAATAAGACAAGTTGGGAAGGTATTCCTATTATGGCTGCCAATATGGATACTGTTGGCACCATGGATATGGCGAAAAGCCTGGCAAACCATCAATTACTCACAGCTATCCATAAACATTATACTCCTGCACAATGGAAAACATTTATGGATGCTGTTGGTAATACAATAACAGAATATATCGCGGTGAGTAGTGGTACCAGCCCTGATGATGCCAATAAACTCGATCTGATCTTAAAAGAGAATAATTCATTACGATTTATTTGCATTGATGTAGCCAACGGCTATTCAGAAAAATTTGTAGATTTTGTAAAATCCACCCGAAATAAATACCCGGAAAAAGTGATCATGGCGGGTAATGTAGTGACGGGAGAGATGGTGGAAGAATTGTTGCTTGCAGGTGCTGATATTATTAAAGTAGGCATAGGCCCGGGATCCGTTTGCACCACCCGGGTAAAAACCGGCGTTGGCTATCCCCAGCTATCTGCTATCATTGAATGTTCTGATGCGGCACATGGACTGGGAGGACAGATCATTTCAGATGGTGGATGTAAGGTGCCGGGTGATGTAGTGAAAGCATTTGGCGGAGGTGCCGATTTTGTGATGCTGGGTGGTATGCTGGCCGGACACGAGGAGAGTGGTGGCGAGTTAATTGAAAAAGATGGAAAACAGTTTAAGTTATTTTATGGTATGAGTTCAGAAACAGCTATGACAAAATATTCCGGCGGGGTGGCTGATTACCGGGCCTCTGAAGGAAAGACAACGCAGATTCCTTACCGGGGAAAGGTAACCGATACCGTGCAGGATATTCTTGGTGGCCTTCGTTCTGCCTGCACATATGTGGGAGCAAAAGCATTAAAAGAATTGACCAAGCGTACTACTTTTATCAGGGTAGAGGAACAACATAATGAATGGTTTGCTGAATAAGATCACAGTTCAAAACGCATATGCATTGTTAAACGGCTTTCATTCATGCAAAAGACATACAAGATCTTCTTTGAAATATTGCTGCTTACCTGATGCTAACTTTTATTTCAAACAATTTTGATGATGACTTATTATTGAATGAATAAATAAAAATCTTTTTCCGAGCCAGGGTCACCACATTAAAATGAATAAAATACAGGAGATCCCTTTGAAAATTAAGCATTAAAAGATAGGACGGAACCAATCAAACTGAATTTATAAAGTATAAACAATCGTTTGATTATTTTACAGCAGCGAAGGTGAAATCGGTTAACTTTCAGGTTATTTATTTTTTATAGATAGCAAACCGCATTTAAAAAGTTTTGATACACGACATTAACATTTGGGCATCCGATAAGGAAGCGAGTTTAAATAAAAAGAATGGATAGAATAGAAAAGGAACTGCATAAAATATTACCGGAGAAAAGAGTAAAAGCCAGGTTGATCGACCGTTATGCATTTGCCAGCGATGCCAGCCATTTTTATCTTTTGCCAAAGGCGGTTGTTCAGCCTAATAACATTGAAGAGATAAAAAAAATATTTGAATTCTCTCACCGGCAAAAAATCCACGTCACTTTCCGGGCCGGTGGTACCAGCCTCTCAGGACAAGCCATCACCGATGGTTTGCTGGTTGATTTAAGTAATTACTGGAGAAAAGTATCACCGGAAAATAATGGCGATACAGTTCGGGTAGAGCCCGCTGTAACCGGCGCCAATGTGAATCTGGCACTAAAAAAATTTGGCAGAAAAATAGGACCCGATCCTGCCTCTATCAATGCGGCTATGATGGGCGGTATACTCAGTAACAATTCGAGCGGCATGTGCTGCGGCGTTGTTCAAAATTCGTATCACACACTCAGGTCAATGACTTTTGTGTTGCCCAATGGCATGGTTTTTAATTCAGCATTGGCAGCAGATCATTTACGTTTTGAAACTGAAGCTAAAGAAATTGCTGATGGCATCCGGCAAATGAGAGAAGACATACTGGCCAATTCCTTTCTCGTTGAACGCATACGGAAAAAATATAAGCAGAAAAATACAGTGGGCTATTGCATGAATGCCTTTATTGATTTTGAGCATCCGCTGGATATACTTACTCATGTTATCATTGGTGGAGAAGGCACCCTGGCTTTTATTGCAGAAGCTGTTTTAAATACAGTACCGGACTTGCCTTATAAAATGACAGGCATGTTATATTTCTCCAACCCCGTTATTGCGTGCAATACTATTGATGCATTAAAATCAACGGGTGCGGAGGCGTTGGAATTTATGGACAGGGCCTCCCTGCGTTCCGTAGAGACAATGCCTGGTGTTCCTTCCCTGCTAAAAGATTTACCCGACCAGGCTGCTGCTATATTGTGCGAATTCCAGGAATCATCACCTGAACGATTACTTATAAAATATAAAAAGGCCCAATCTGTTTTTGAAACACTGCCTTTGTTGATGGCACCCAACTTCACACAGGATATAAAAGAGCAGGCCATGATGTGGAAGATCCGCAAAGGCATGTATCCCTCCGTTGCCGGCATGAGAGCCAGGGGCACATCTGCTTTAATGGAAGATTTTACTTTTCCGGTTGAACGATTGGGTGAAGCGGTTATGGATGTACAAAACCTGTTTGAAAAGCATCATTATGAAAACGGCATCATCTTCGGCCATGCAAAAGATGGTAACCTGCATTTTGTCATCTCCCAAAGCTTTGCCACAAAGGAAGACGTAAATCATTATGAAAAATTTAATGATGATCTTTTTGACCTCATCTTAAATAAATATGATGGGGCGTTAAAAGCTGAGCACAGCTCAGGCAGGGCCGTATCAGCTTATATTGAAAAAGAATGGGGTTCGGATGCTTACCGGATCATGAAAAAATTAAAGCAACTTTTAGATCCTGACAACCTGCTCAATCCGGGTATAATTATCACAGAAGATAAACTGACACATATTCATCATTTAAAAGTGATGCCGGTGGTGGAAGAAGAAGTGGATAAATGTATTGAATGTGGTTTTTGCGAACAAAGTTGCCCCAGCAGGGACATTACGCTTACCCCCAGGCGTCGTATCGGCGTGAGGAGGGCCATGAAGCGACTTCAGGAATCTGGTGACTTGGCCACACGAAAAGAATTATTAAAGGATTATGACTATGATGGCATGGCAACCTGTGCTGTGGATGGAATGTGTGCTACTAATTGTCCTGTTGATATCAATACAGGCGATTTGATCAAACGCATGCGCCGGGAAAATCATTCCTCCTTTCAAAACAAGATGGCAGTTTGGGTAGCAAAAAAATTTTCATTTATTGAAGGGGTTGCCAAACTGGCAATAAGAAAGAGCCTTTTGCTGAATAAAATATGGGGTAAAAATTCCATGAAGAATTTTACGTCCGGTATAAAAAAAATATTTCCTGCAATGCCGGCCTGGTCAAACCAGATAAGACGGCCGTTAAAAAAAATACATTCGACCGAACCGGCAACAGGCAGCATGCCTATTATTTATTTTTCAAGTTGCATATCCAGGATGATGGGAGGAGATATTGGAAATGTGTTTTTATCCGTTTGTAAAAAAGCCAATATTCAAATCATTATTCCGGAGAAAATAAATGGAACCTGTTGCGGCCAAATTTTTTCTTCAAAAGGATTTGCGGAAGCATTCCGGATTAAAGCAAATGATACGATAAATAAATTATGGAAATATTCCCGCGAAGGAAGTATTCCTGTGGTGTTAGATGTTACCAGTTGTACGCAAACTATAAGAACATACAAAAATTACCTGGTGGATGAGAACAAGGTTTGTTTTGATAAAATGACATTTATTGATGTTATTGATTTTGCTGCCGAAACGCTGATACCCCGTTTGCACATTTCAAATCCCAAAGAAAAGATAGTTTTTCACCCCGTTTGTTCAGTTTATAAAATGGGCTCTTTGCCCCAATTGCAAACGATTGGAAAAGCCTGTGCAAAGCAAGCTGACATTCCGGTATTTGCCGGTTGTTGTGGCATGGCAGGTGATCGCGGATTTTATTATCCTGAATTAACAAAGGCAGCAACCCATAACGAAGCCGCAGAAGTAAAGCAATTGGATTATGATGGATATTATTCTTCCTCCAGAACATGTGAAATGGCTTTATCTGAAGCCGTGGGAAAGAATTATGAATCTGTTTTAAAATTACTGGATGAAGTATCTCAATGATAAGAAGCCTTTTTATCTCAACAAAAAAACAAAATGAAGTACACCTTTAATCCTCCAAAAAGAATTTTAATGGGGCCCGGCCCTTCCGATGCCCACCCAAGAGTTTTAAAAGCCATGGCAAGCCCCCTGATAGGTCACCTGGATCCTGAATTTATACGGATGATGGACGAAGTGAAAAATATGGTGCAGGAAACTTTCATAACGAAAAATCACCTCACGTTTGTGGTGTCCGCACCAGGAAGTGCAGGCATGGAGACCTGCCTTGTTAATCTGCTGGAACCAGGTGATGAATGTATCATTTGCATCCATGGTGTTTTTGGTGGCCGCATGGCCGATATCGCCGAAAGATGCGGAGCAAAAGTATTTAAAGTAGAAACGGAGTGGGGTAAGATAACAGAGCCTGATGCTGTAAAAAAAATGCTTGATAAATGTCCAAAGCCCAAGTTGGTTGCTATTGTTCATGCCGAAACTTCAACCGGGGTATTGCAACCACTGGAAGAGATCAGTGACCTGGTGCATAATGCAGGGGCCTTATTTGTTGTAGATGCAGTCACATCCTGGTGCGGCGTCCCTTTGAAGGTTGACGATTGGAACATAGATGCAATATATAGTGGCACTCAAAAATGCCTGAGTGCTCCCCCCGGTTTATCGCCGGTAAGTTTTTCGGAGGCCGCTGTTAAAGTGCTTGACAACCGGAAAACAAAAGTGCAAAGCTGGTTCCTGGACCTGGCTATGGTAAAAAATTATTGGGCGGGTGCCAAAAGAGCATATCATCATACTGCACCTGTATCATCGGTGTTTGCGCTTCACGAAGCACTGAACCTTGTTTTAGAAGAAGGATTGGAAAATCGCTGGGCACGCCACCTTGATGTACACCAGTACCTGAAAGAGAAATTAGAAAATTTGGGTTTCCGCTTTTTAGTTGAAGAAAAATACCGTTTACCTAACTTGAATTCTGTTTTTGTTCCTGAAGGTATTGATGAAGCAAAATGGAGAACAGCATTATTAAATCAATACAACATAGAAGTGGGAGGAGGTTTAGGCGCTTTTGCCGGTAAGATCTGGCGCATTGGAATCATGGGTGAAAGCAGTTCGAAAAATCATGTAAATATGCTGGCAGGAGCATTAGAAGAAATGATGAAATAAACTTTGCCTGTCTTTCCGACCATACAGCCGAACGAATGGATACCGGTTACATTATAAAAAGTTATGGAGCTTTCTAATTTACCTGGTTAGCCTGTAAATTAATAAGGCCGTTCTTTTAATGAGTTGCGGGTATTCCTTCAGGTTAATTACTTCCCCCGGTGCATGTGAGCCATAACCTGAAGCTCCCAATCCATCCAGGCAGTCCAAATAACGGGCAACATAAGAAATATCCCCAGCCCCTCTTGATCCAGGATCACCAGCCTTTACTGCTCCATAACCTAACGACATGCTTATTTCGTTAAGCACTTTAACCAATGCATTGTTTCCGGCTGTAGGTGGCATAGATGGAATGCCATCCCTGAAACTAATGGAGGCTTTGGTTCCCGGAAGATTTTTTGAAACAATTTGTTTCATGGCACTTCGTGCATTTTCTTTTTGCTGTTCAGTTAAGAAACGCAGATCGCCGATGACCACTGTATTGGGAGATATAATATTGGTTTTGCCTGAAGCTTCTCCCTTTTGTGCCTGGTCATTAAAATTCATTTCTGACCCGCCAATAATTAATCCCGGGTTAAAGGTGAGGTATTGCTGGCCGCTTAATTTTTCCCTGAAAGAATTTATTATTCTTGCGGTTTCATAAATAGCGCCGTAACCAGCCGATCCAAAAACACCGGAGGAATGGGCCTGCTTTCCTTTCACTTCCAGTCTCCATTCGCTGGAACCCCGGCGGGCCGTAGCAACGGTATGAAAACCTGCTGCTGCTTCAAAAGCTAATGCAATATCATGTTGTTTGGCCCGCTCAATAAAATCACCACGACTGGCAGTCCTTGGTTCTCCCGCATTTTCTTCGTCGCCGGTAAAATAAACCGTTATAGTTACATCGTTCAGCAGGTTCTGCCGGTGCAAAGCTTTTAATGCTGCTATCACCAATACATCACCACCCTTCATATCAACTACACCCTGGCCGGTGGCCGTATTGTCATTTAATTTAGTAAATGGATTTGCCGGCATGTCCGGTTCAAATACAGTGTCCAGGTGACCGATCAAAAAAAGTTTTTTTCCTTTCTTTCCTTTTCGATAGGCTACCAGGTGCCCCGCTCTTTTCAACGAATCATGCATGGGTATCCACTCTACTGTAAATCCAAGAGCTTCTAATTCTTTTCCATAGAGTTCGCCGGTTTTTTTTACCCCTTCAATATTAAACGTACCACTGTTGATGTTAACCGATTCTTTTAATAACTGAAGTGTGGAGGTCATGTGCTCTTCAACCGTGCTGATGATTTCCTTTTCCGTACTCGTCAGCGATTGTGCGGAAGCGGTCATTGCAAATAGCAAAAAAACAAAGTAATAAATAAAAAATCTCATGCTGGTTTATTTAGAATAAAGGAAGATAATTATTTGTTATCAAAAAAAACGAAAGCCGGGTTTCATAGTAATCTTCACTACAGGTAATTTCTAACTGGTCAATTTTTTATTCGTATCGTCACCTCGTTTATGTGGAAGAATAGTTCATTTAAAAGAAGATTACGAAAACATTTTAAGACTTTTCTTCATTCAATAACAAAATAGTGGAATATATAAAATATGTTTTCCTGTCAGGAATAACTCATCGGTTCATAGTCAAAATATCTTCTCAACAAGCCTAACTGACCCAGATGATAGGCTTCATGATGACAAACAATAAATGTAATGAACCCCCGCAGCGTATTCTCACTAACCGGTGTTTGAATGGGAGGATCTGATTGAAGCTCAACCTCGCTCAGGCTTTCCAACCTCGTCATTATTTTTTCAGCAAGGCTTTCCCATCCTTCCCCCAGTTCTTCCATGGATGGATAACTGGCATTATCCTGTATTCCCTTGCCACTACCAAACAATTGAGGGTAAGGCTCTCTTTCTGTGAGTCCCAGTACAGACGCCAGCATATACCTTGTGGAAACCAGGTGGCCCGTAATCCATGCTATATGGTTGGGGCTCCCGGCAAAATGCGCCTGGGCATGCTCCCCCGTAATATCCTTTATTACATTCCTGAAAAGCCGGGTTTGAAGTTTAAACGATTCTATTACCGGTTGCAAAGTTGTTGTCGTCGTTTCCATAAACAGTGTTTTATCTTTGTATTAAAGTTACTGATATAATTCCTGCTCCCGGATGACGGAGCATTTACCTAAACAAGCATTTATGTCTTACGTTCGATATGTAAAAAACGAAGGGGTATCTGGTAATATTGAATTACCCATTCAGATCCGGTTTAATTTTAAAAAATTGATTGCGTGGTGGCAGGAACAAATGAATAATCCTGATTCATTTGAGGCAGACAGGGCAAGGGAGGTTTTTAACCGCCTGGAAAAAAACCCGGTGTTGACAAAATCTTTCACCGATATTGATCTTATTGAAAAATACCAGGACGACATCCAGTTATTATTGTCTCCATTTTTTCCTTCTCTCACTACTACCAATGAAACCCGGGCCGTTAGCATGCCTTATCAGAATTTTTTCTTTAATACAACCCGCCGGTTTTCTAATATCCTGGATGCGGCAGACAATGATATTATTGATCCGCTTTCTGATTTCGAATTTAAATATATATTCAGCTGCATCCCCTTGCTTAACTCTCTTTATGGAGCAGGAATTAATTATAACCGCAATTTTTATTATGATATACCCGATAAAAAATCGGGTATCCTGCGGCGGTACCGTGCTTTCTTTAATGCCGATTTTACAGACATTACACCCATTAAAAAAATAGAACTCAGTGAACAAGATATTCGGGAACTGGTGAATAATTTTGAAAACCTGGCCTTGTGGAAGGAAAAAATTCCACCGGAAAGTTTTTTGTTCGAAGGGTTTACGATCATAACTTTTTTTGAAGTAACCCGCGAAGAGTCCATATCGGCATTAAAATTTTCTTTGTTAAAAAAAGATGCGTTGATTATGCCGGACAGTGTTGAACAAATCCGTAAGAGCCTGTCATCCCTGCTACAAATTCCCCAACTCAAGACCGGATTTATTCTTTGGGATAAGGAAAGACATTTACTTCAATCCCTGGGCTATGGGTTTTGGAACAGCATAGCACTTAGTGATAAGAAAACAAAACGAATAGAAGAAGCATTTTGCAGCAAATCTGACGATACATTATTTAATAAAAATTGTCCTTTCCTCTACCCTGAAATTAAGGAAGATGAAAGCAACAAAACCGTATTGTATGCCAACCTGGTCAGGCACAAACTAAAAAGTTATATAGCAATACCTTTAATGTACAATGGCGATCTTATAGGCATACTGGAACTGGGCTCTGAAAAAGCCAATGAATTAAATTCCATAACGCCACACAAACTGGAAGAAGTAGTACCCCTTTTTACAACAGCCTTGATCAGGTCCCAGGAAGAATTTGAAAACCAGCTGGAAAGCATCATCCGTCAAAAGTGCACCGCTATTCATCCTACAGTAGCCTGGCGGTTTACAGAAGCGGCAGAAAACTATTTGAATAACCAGCGGTTTTTCGCGGAAACCATCATGGATGATATTGTATTCAATGATGTATATCCCCTATACGGGCAGTTGGATATACAAGGATCGTCAACCAAAAGAAATTTATCTATACAGGCCGACCTTGTAGAACAATTAAGGCTGGCAAAAAATGTACTGGAAACTGCTATCGATAAATTTTCATTACCTATATATAAAGAGTTGCAGTTTCGTATAGATCAATATACTGACAAATTAATGGCAGGCCTTGCCGCTGGGGATGAAAACCAGGTATTGGAATTTCTAAAGGCTGAGATCTATCCTGTTTTCAACCACCTGCATACGGTAAGTCCGGATATGCACGAAGCAATATTAACGTATGAAAAACACCTGGACCCCTCAAAAGGCATGATATACAAAGAGCGGAAAGATTATGAGCAAAGTGTAAAACTCATCAACGATAAACTTTCTGATTACCTGGACAAAACACAGCTGGCTGCACAGGATATGTTTCCGCATTATTTTGAAAAGTATAAAACGGATGGTCTTGAGCATAATATTTATATAGGGCAAAGTATGGTGAACAACAAGACCTTTCATCCTGTGTACCTGCAAAACCTGCGTTTATGGCAATTGCTCGTAATGTGTGAAACAGAAAATGTTATACACCGGCTAAAACCTAAATTAAAATCTGACCTGGATATTTGTTCCCTGGTCCTGGTGCATAGCAATCCCCTGGCCATTCGTTTTCGCATGGAAGAAAAAAAGTTTGATGTAGATGGTGCTTATAATATCCGCTATGAGATCATGAAAAAAAGAATTGATAAAGCCTTTGTAAAAGAAACAAATGAACGATTGACCCAGCCGGGCAAAATAGCGATTGTATATGCCCAGGATAATGAAGCACGGGAATACCTTAATTACCTTCGTTACCTCCAAAACATTACCTATATAGGTCCTGAAATTGAAAGGGTTACTATAAATGACCTGCAGGGAATAACAGGACTAAAAGCGTTACGTGCAGATATTGTGTATCAAAAATCTTTCGCTGGCATCCGACAGAGCAAAGCTGCTGAAGTTCTTGAAAGGATAGATTGATCAATACCTAAAAGTGTAAATACAGTTTGTCTTACAAGTTGAGTTCGAACTCTTCCTCTTTCTGCCAAAACTTTATTTTTTCAGCACCTACTTTAATTAGCGCTATACCCTTGGTCTCAACACCCTCAGGAAACCACATTTTTAAGTCCGGACGCCAATGTTTTTCCATTGTATTTTTATCCTGTATCACACTGCCTTTACCACTTACATGGATAAAGACCATATCGTCACCCTGGAAATTAAGTGATACCACCGGCGATTTCCTGATATGCTTTACTTTATCTGAATCGTCATAAGAAAAAAACCAGGAGTCTCCATCATATTCCACATCGCCATTATTACTCATTGGCCTGGAGTCAAATTTTTCACCATCATCCAGCGTTGTCATCATACAAAAATCGATCTTCTTCATTTTTGAAGCAATATCCTTCATCTTTTTTTGATTATCCATTTACAAAGTTTTTTAGTGATGTAAATGATATCATGTTTCAAATTATATGCCGCGAAATCTGAAGTAAAAAATCAAGGAAAATTATATTCTCCACTTATTCATGGGACATTAATTCCCCATCAGCCATTTTATCCTTCACAGCTTTAATAAAAAGATAGTTCAAAAAGGAGTGATGAAACAGTGAAACCAAGAAATGGAAATGCAAAAAGAATAGTTTTTATTATTTCTCCAATTGTTTCAGTCCTTGCTGCAGGTAATTCTTATCCATCCATAAATTACCCAACATAACACCTTCAATATTTTTTGTTTGATTGATATCCTCCAGTGGATTTCCGCTCAGCAACATTAAATCAGAGACGGCACCGGTTTTTATAATGCCCAGGTCCTGCCTGTTAAAAAATTTACCCACGTTGACCGTACCAGTTCTCAAGGCATCATAAGGTGATAAACCGGCATCAACAAGAAAACGCAATTCATGATGGACCGAAAAACCAGGTACATCAAAAACCTGCGGAGCATCGGAACCAAGCAGCAGGCCTACCCCATTTTTATTACATTCATTGATCAACTTTTTCCGGACCTCTATTAGCCGGTTAGCCGTGGATGCCTTATAAGAGGGATTTTTCTGCAGATCTTTTTTTGCTTTGATCCAATCTGCCAGGGTATTACTTTCCATATATTTCATTTCCGCTTCCTTACCAAGGGCATCCGCATCTTTTGCCGGATGAAACCATCGTTCGGCCAGGGCTTGGGTAGGAACCACCCATATATTATGGTTGCGCAGAGAATCTGCTAATTTTTGAATACCGGCTTCATCTGCTTTATCGGCAATAAACAATCCAAACAATCCCATGTCCTCCACCTTCATATTTTCTATACCGGGTACAAGGCTTTCTACAAAACCATCCAGGTGATCAATAGTCGCATATCCTGCATTGATCGCATGCCATACGCCCACATCGAATGATACATGCCCCGCAAAAGGAATTCCTTCTTCTTTCGCTGTGGCTACCATGGCATCAAAATTTTTCAATGTCAATCCCGGGTGCAATTTTAAAAAATCATAGCCTTTCTTCTTCTGATCTCTTACCATAGCCACGGCATCTTCTTCACTTTTTATAGTATTACCATTAAATGAAGGACCCGATGTTATAAAACGTGGACCGATAATTTCACCACTTTGTATTTTACTTCTTAATTCAAGATGTTTTGGATGGCCAAGCATACCTCTTATTACGGTAACACCATTATAGGCAAAAAGTAACATCACATCCTTCATCGGTGCCAGATCATCGCCTGTAGGTACATGGGCATGCATTTCTGCAAGACCCGGCATCAGGAATTTTCCGGTGGCATCGATCACTTTGGTATCCTTACTATATTTAGCATTAGAAGATGGACCTATTGATTTAATAATTCCATTCATTACCACTACATCCTGGTTCTGCATTACTCCCTCCGTATCCATAGGGATAACATTGACATGACTGAATACAATTTCTTTCTCTTTGTTGTCCTCAGGTTTACTGGCAGCGCAGGACATTAAAAAAAGTATCACCGGAAGAATAAATATATTTTTCATAATGCAAAAATTGGTTACATTAAATGTAGTTAAATTTTTATCAGCATATTGGAGTAATAAGGATTGGAAAATGCGTTTATGTGATTCAATCAAATCAATGGGAGAAAATTCTAAAAAATAGAGCTTCCTCAATTTTGTATGACAGATTACCTAAGCCAGCAATATAACATGGGGTAGAATTAATTGCATACCCCTGAAAACAGGTTAAAAAAATTATTCCTGATAAATAATATGTCAAATGATATTCTTCTCCGTTATTTTTGAATCTGCATTACCTGAATTAGATTTATCCCTGCATTCATCAACAATAAACCGCTTATAATTTTTGCCATGAAAAGATTAATCCCATTCGCCATCATTTGTATAAGCCTTATTTCATTGACCGCCTTTTTACCCAACCAGCAGAAACCCCGTTGGAAATCATTATTTGACGGAAAGACACTGGACAACTGGAAAGTGGGAAATAACAGCGGCACTTTTAAAATTGATGATGGAATGATCGCAGTTAACGGTCCTGTAGCCCACTTGTTTTATGATGGCGAAATAGGTAATCATGAGTTTAAAAATTTTGAATTCAAAGCCGATGTAATGACGACGCCGGGCTCCAATTCGGGTATTTATTTTCATACTAAATTTCAGCAAAGTGGCTGGCCAAAAATTGGATACGAAGTGCAGGTAAATAACTCCCATACTGACTGGCGAAGAACAGGTAGCCTGTATGGTATAGAAGATGTAAAGGAAGTTTTTGTAAAGGACAATGAGTGGTACACCGAATATATTATGGTGCAGGGAAAAAGAATTCTAATAAAAATAAATGATAAAACAGTTGTCGACTATACAGAGCCGGACCCGCTACAACGAAAGGAAGCAGATTCATTGCGTAAACTTTCTACCGGTACATTTGCACTCCAGGGCCATGACCCTAAAAGCAAAGTGTATTACAAGAATATTATGGTAAAAATCCTGAAGGATTAAAAAACTTTTTCCAAAACAAGCACCTTTCAATCCATCATAATTACCATTTACTCCTCAGGCTCAGAAAAACAAAAGCAATCACGATAAACCCGGCGCCCGTAATAGAAGGTGGCAGATTGCCTCCCTGTATACCCAGGTAGATCATGACGGCGGCTAGCACAAAAAGTAAAATAGCGGCAAGAGCAAGCAATTCATTTTTTTTCATACAGATAGTGATCAAATAATAAGCCACATCAGATTTGCCTGCAAGAAATAAGGCGGAATAGAAAAGTAAGGAGTACTTGCTTTCCTTGTGCCAGATAGAAAAAAATCAAGGGTTCATTCGTCAAGTTTTATACTGGCAAAAGTTTTGCATTCCAGACTACATGTTATCAAAGGAGGAAAAAATTTCCCGGCTCAGTCGGTTTTTTGAATGCAGTCAATTCAATAAAGCAGGAGCAGTTATTACTGACCTGGACGGGACAGCTGTACATGAATTTGAAAGCCGGACAATTATTCACCGGTCGGTGGAAGAAGGGTTAAAGAACATTTATCATCTGGGTCATTCCATTATCATCAATACCCTTCGTTTTCCCCTATCCGTTATACGAACATTTGCAAAAGAATGGTACCTGATCTCTAATGCAGATATTCCTGTAATACTTTTAAATGGAAGCCAGTTAGGTTATATCACAAAAAAAGGATCCGAATATACTTTTAAACAATTTGTTTCTTTTCCTTTAACGACAGGCGAAATAAATATGGTGGTCAGCAAAGTGGACCGTTTCATAAAAGATGATATATCAAACATTATCCTGTTTTATTATCCGGAAGACTGGAAAAATGGGGAGATCATCTGGACGCCTGTTGCTGCCAGAATTCCCCAGCTTCAGCAAAAATATATCAGTGCTTCTTCTGTAATTTCTAGTGAGATCAGCGATCTGGAAAAGGAATAACTGCGGCAACCTGTGTGCATGATCCTGATGCTTGTGGATATACCAGGCGACCGGTTAATGGCGTACCAGCATACAAAGCGAAGTAATTTTATTACCCGCGAAGGAGTTGATAAATCGTCAGGCTCTAAAGAAATGGCAACTTATTTGAACTTTGAGCTGGCTCATTCCATTGGCGCCTGAGATACGGATATGGATACTTTTTTACGAAGCGCAGGACTTTCCCTGCACGTGGGAAATCCGTTGCTTAACTATGAAGGATTATCTGATACAATAAAACTCAGCGATTTTGCTGAATTCGGTGAAATGCTAAACCACATTGCAAAAATGCAGGTCACATCCACAATATAACATATGGAAAATCGCTCCAGGGCTAATATAACAAAACATACAAAGCTTACCCACCAGCTTATCAGGCATCATTTCCCGAAAAAATCAATATCTGTCGAACCATTGAGTGGTGGGCTTATTAATTATGTTTACGCTGTTAAAATCGGGAAAGATGAAATGGTGGTTCGTATCAGTGACCAACCGGAAAATATCCATCTATTTTTAAAAGAACAATGGCCGTGGCCCGGGCAAGGGAAAAAAAATCTATGTACCCGAGATTCTGGAAGTAGGCAATGACATTATCCCCTTGCCCTATATGATATCTAAAAAGATTGAAGGCACAGAAGCCACTCATCATGAAAACCGGCTGGATATTATAGAAGAAGTGGACTGCTATGCATCGGTTATACATACCATTCCTACTACAGGTTTTGGCCATATGTTTGACTGGTCTCAGAATACGCTTTCAAAAAATCAGACATGGAAGGATTACCTGGATTGTGAATTGAATGTAACAGAACGACAGTCCACACTTCTTAAATATAAAATGTTGTCTGAAAAATCAGGAAAATCATTAACCAGGGATATCACAAAAATAAAAAAATGGAATCAATCGCCTTGCTTACATCACGGAGACCTGCAACTAAAAAATATAATGGTAATGATAAAGCAGAGATCGTTGCCATCTTAGATTGGGAGAATTGCATATCCAGTATTGGTATCTACTGGGACTCATCAATCGCTTTACACGATCTTTCGATAGATGCGCAATGGCGCTACCTGGAAGGATACGGGATCAATGGAAAAAAATTAATTGACATGGCCCCTGTGTTGAAAGTATTTAACCTGCTAAACTATGCCCCGGAAATTGAAAAGATAGTCTTAGGTAAAGAAAAAACAAAGCTGGATCATTACCGGGCCAGGATGCTCGGTGCCCTGGATTTATTTTCATTGTAATGGCCGCCCTATATTAATTACGAATACAACTTTTTATCCTGCTACTTTACCTGGATTGATTTTTAAACTTGTCGAAATGAAGTGAACAACCGCCATCCTTATTCCTAATTAATTACCGGCTCCATCTTTTATTATCATCTGGCTCAGACAATTTCCTTTATTTCCATCTCCAAAAAATTTGCCATCTGCATTAATTCCTGTTCCTTTATTTGAAGTGCACAGTGTTTTTCCAACAGGCAAAGGGGGAATATTCCGATAAATAAAATACGCAGGAGTTTTTTCCATCACCCATTCGTATGCAGAGTTGTAGGCCATTATGCAGGACAGATCCCCACTCGCATCGTTACCCCGAATGCCGATCGGCTTGTTAATGGTAATCGGACGTTTAATATACTCTACATTATCCATGCTGTACACTATAAAGGGGATAGTTTCATATTCAGATGAACGTGTAACCTCATTGGTATTGGGACCATGATGATCCAGGTGGATGCCATGGCCCAGTTCATGAGCTACTGTTACTGAAATATTCTCTTTTAAAGTATAGGCGATTTTTGTTCCCCCATTTTTAAAAGCAGAATCCTGGCGTTGGTAATGCGATTGCAGTTGCTCCAGGTCTATAACGACATGGATTGATTTGCGAGGCGTTTTTTCTAATATATGAGCCGGCCTATTTATTCCGGATACCTTGTTATCAATTTTACCAGATAATAAAACCAGTGCATACTGGCTGTGATTTTTTACAGTTCCCGAATTTTGGTTGAATAACCTGCTGGCCGGCAACTCATCCTTATCCAATTTAATAACTTTTATTCCGGCGGCGTTATTTAATATTTTTATGCCTTCAGCAAATTCGCTTTTATCCTGTTCATTTAAAAGCTGAACTCCCAGTTCCTTTTTTCGAGGATCTAATCTTCTGAATTTCCCTTCCGAAAAAACACCACGGTATTCTTCATATGCCGTTAGCCCGTCTCCATCATTATTATTTCCATTGCTTCTATCCTGATCCTCATTATCTGCCGGGTGTCCATATTTGATGGCCCAGGCTTCACCAATTTTTGAACCTTCTTTCCGTTTAGGAATTAAAATATCCGAAGACCCTCCGGCTTTAAACAATTCCCCCTTTATCCGCTTCCCATTTTTCAAAATGGCATATGCCACCAGTTTGCCATAAGCTCCTCCATCAAAAGAATTGATCATCAAAGATGCTATTTGTCCATTCACTGCTTCCAACCTCTGTTGTTGCCCACCATTAAATACACCATTGTTTACATACGGTTGAAATGCCAGATCGAAATCGTTTGTAATACCGTTAACCGGAAAATTGATGGCCATACCAGGTTCTTTGGAAGTTTCCTGCAGCTCCACTTCGAAATAACTAGCCTTTATCAAGGGCTCACCCCCACCCCTGGCCTGTAACTTTAATTGAATATCAAGCCCGGCACCAGCTTCCTTTTGATGCCGGCCAGGTAGCGGTAACCATTGGTCATAGTTATCGGGCATCACCAAAAGTTCTACAGGAATTTCACCACGGCTTAATTGAACAATGATCCTGACTTCCTCCTTTGAAGAATTGGTGCCATCATTTCTATTTTCTATACTGGTAGAATCGCCTGATAAATACTCAGGATTACTTCCCACATTTAATTCTTCAATTATCAATGCAAGATCGCCCTGGGAGATGTTTTCAGTTTTCCCGCATTCGGTTGCCGTACCTTTTAAGAAAGGCATTCCCATATCGATTCCGAAAAATAAACGCCCATTTATTTTCTCCAGCGTAAAATCTGTGTGAGAAAGCGTCATTGTACCTTCCTGTTTTCCTGTCCTGTTATCCTTGCAATCCGGACCTTTCCTGCTAAATGTTTCCGAAGCATATGCCGAAACTCCATCTTCATTGAATTTTACTTCTATCCGCCATTCATCCTGGGAACTGTTTCTTCCCGAAGATGTATTGGTCGTCATTACCCAGGTAATAAACCCTGTCCAACCCCGGGATGACCTTGATTCAATCTCCTGGGCTTTTGCCCCCAACATAAACAACATAAAAAATGTAAAAAAAAGAAATATTATTTTTTTCATACATAGGTGCATTAAAGAATAATTGTAATCCTGGAAATAAAAATAAAAAAAATGAAATAAAAATTCGATTAACAATGAGAAACTATGATAGTGGAAAGAGTAAGAGAGTGTTACTACAAAGAGATAATAAAACCCCGGAATTTTTATTAAGATGCGTTGAAGGTGACTTCAACGCAACCAGGAAATCTACTATAGAAGTGGTCAATGAAGTGAGGACTGCCAGTACAAAAAAAGAGAAGCACAGAACTTATGCTTCTCAATATTTTTAAAATAACAAGATGAAAAATTGTGGCCTGAAAATAATGTAGTTTAACTCATGCGTTTTACACAATGATAAACTCTCATTTACCGGAATCAGATGGCATTGCATCCAATGGTTCTTCAAAAGCAATAAACAGAATGCATGGACCTTTATCACCACACTTGGCTGAGTGCGATTTACCGGCCGGCCCGTAGGCATAAGATCCTGCCTTTAATGTTTGCGGCCTTTCACCTTTATACTTTACTTCCAGTTCGCCGGAAATAAGAATCATTCTTTCTGCGGAATTATGATAATGTTCAGGTATAACTGCGTTTGCGGGCACTTTAAAAAAAATATCAACATTTTTCTTCGCCGGGTCACCGTGCAAAACGGCAATATTGCAGCCACCAGGCATAAAAGGCGGACAAGGTCCCCACTGAATACTGGCATCTTTTGCTGTTTTTACAATTGATAATTCTCCCTTTTCATCCGTCATCGTTTGGGCTGATAAGGCAAAGGCCATAAACAAAACCGGCAAAAAGACAATTTTCTTTCTCATTGAATTTTTCATTTTATCATTTTTTAATAGTTAAGGAAGGTACCTGGGATTTATAATAAATTTCTATAGCAAACCTCAGGTGTTTATTTAATATTCCATATCAAATTTGATTCAATTCCTGCAAATTTTGATTCATTTTCATAAAAGCCCTGAAATGAAAATCAGGTGGAAATAAATATAATAAATGGTTGCGCATCCTGGGGGCGAAAGCAATAGCCTTCAACAGGGACTACTATACTCTAATAAAATTCATTCTGGTCAAAACAATATCGGCATCCTGGTTCTAGCAGGCATCAAGACAATACATTTTTTAAACACTTATTTTTATATCATGGAAAACGTCAGTCTTATTTTGATGCTATTGTTCGGCATTACTTTTTTGGGATTACTCAGTTACCGGTATAAATTTCCTTTCCCCATCGTGTTGGTATTATCCGGAGTCGCCATCAATCTTATACCCGGCTTGCCTGTTATAGCTCTTGATCCTACCATAGTATTTGTAATTTTTTTACCTCCGCTTTTATATGCAGCAGCCTGGAATACCAGCTGGCATAATTTTAAATCTTCAATACGTCCCATTACAAGAGCCGCCGTGGGTCTTGTATTCTTCACCACGGTGCTGGTAGCCGTGGCAGCCCATGTACTTATTCCTGATATTAGCTGGCCTGTGGCCTTTCTTATAGGAGCCATTGTTTCTCCGCCTGATGCTGTTGCCGCTACTTCGCTTACAAAGGGTTTAGGTCTGCACCCAAAACTGATCACTATACTGGAAGGGGAAAGCCTGGTTAATGATGCCAGCGGATTGATCGCTTATAAATATGCCCTGATGGCTATAACTGCCGGAAACTTTGTGCTCTGGCAGGCGGGCCTTAATTTTTTTTTAGTGGTGGCAGCTGGCGTAGCTATCGGCCTGGCCATCGGATATATCATGTACCTTATTCATCATAAATATGTTTGTGATCCGGTGATTGAAGTAACGCTTACTTTCCTTACTCCTTTTGCATCATATCTGCTGGCCGAACATTTTCATTTCTCCGGTGTGATAGCGGTTGTTACAACAGGTTTGTACCTTTCATTTCGTTCCGGCCAGATTTTTAGTCATGAAAGCAGGATAATGGCTTTTGCTGTATGGGAGGTTATCATCTTTATTTTAAACAGCCTCATCTTTATTTTGCTCGGCCTTCAATTGCGGAGTGTAATACAGGGTATAAGTGACTTGCCTCTTGCTACCCTGGCATTGTATGGAATTGTTATCAGTGCAGTAGTCATTTTGGTTCGCTTTATCTGGATATTACCTTCTGCTACTTTGCATTTTCTAATCAGCAAGCGAACAATGAAAAAAGAACATTTTGATCCCCGCAACATGGTAATATTCGGTTGGGCGGGTATGCGAGGTGTAGTTTCGATGGCAGCGGCACTGGCCCTGCCTTTATCATTAAAAGATAATACTCCCTTCCCCCACCGGAACCTGGTCATCTATCTTACATTTTGTGTCATTTTATCGACCCTGGTATTTCTCGGACTCACGTTACCCTGGATAATAAAAAAGTTAAAACTCCCCAGGCATTCGATTGCCGCCGAGGAATACGAGATCCGTAGTTTGGTAACGGCTGAGTCTATCACCTACATTGAGGAAAATCTTTCCTTGATTCACGATTCATTATTGAATAATATTAAGAGTAAGTACGAAGTAAAATATAACCGGCTTCAAAAGACAGACCTGCCTGCCAATTATTATGGAGATAGCGAAACCCCGGGGATCAATGTTTTTAATGAATATACCCAACTGCAAATTGATATGATTGCAGTAGAAAGAAAAACAGTTGAACGATTGCACCGGCAGGGCAAAACCAGTGACGAGATATTAAGAAAGATTGAAAAGGAGCTTGACCTGGAAGAAACAAGATTGAAAATGGAAATATATCATTGACCTGGTTGGCACGGCTCCATTTGTAAAAGATGATGTTGGAATTGGCCGGCCACAAAAAAAGCCGGTTAAAAACCAGCTTCATTTTCTATTTATTTTACCCGTCTTACAGTACAATCAGATTTTGAGTTAAGGTGCTTACGACCTCGTTATTATCAGAGGCAAGTACACGGTATTCTATTACTCCGCTGTTTCCAACCAATTTATCCCTGAAAGAATAAGCAGATAATTTTTCACCCATTAATATAGCTATAGTTTTAAACTCCCCACCAGCCGTTCTTTTCTGGATCTCATAAACAGTTGTAGTTGTTTCTACTGCTACAGCATTCCACTTTATACTTACTTTACCTTCTGACTGTAAGGTTACATTCATGGAAGCTTTTTCATCTAATACTTTAATGGGATCTTTATAAGTGCTTACACTTGCATTAATAGCTGTAAGAAAGAAAGTAGCGGCGATAAGGGTAATAATCTGTTTCATTTTTCGTGGGTTTAGGATTAATCAACCGTTTTTTTACCGGCGATTGTGAGACAAACATACTACGGGTTTTCCCGGCTTGCAAGTATTTATGCAATTATTTTCCCGTAAAATTACTTACACATGGAATGGTAATATTCGATTATCGCATTGCTATCTCCTTAAAACTTCTTGATTGACAGCTAACTATAATAATCTTAATAACTAGGAAGTTTACTGCAAAAAAATACTATTATTTTTTTTTGTTATAACAGCATTGCGCATAAAATACCGGAACAGGCATTTTGCGAATGAAAAATCCTTAGGAAAATTTACTCCTTCATACCAGACTGCCAAACCCTGATCTCACTTCCTTTTCATAAAATAAAAGTTCATAGACCTGGAAATAGAAAAACCAAGCCTTTCATAAAGAGCAATAGCCCTTTTATTATCATCCCGAACATGTAAAAAAGGTTGTTGTTTCAGCCGGAGTATCAGTTTCAACTGGTGTTGTAATAAAGCGAATGCATAGCCCTTGCCTAAATGGCCGGGGTGTGTGCAGACGGCACTAATCTCAGTAAAATTTTTAACATGAAGGCGCTGCCCTGTCATAGCTACAAGGGTTTGGTCATCAAAAATTCCAAAGTAGGATCCGAATTCTATAGTTCTCTGTGCAAAAGGCCCGGGTTTTGTTAATGCAGCCAGATTTATCATTTGCTCTGTATGTTCTGCAGATAGGGGATGAATATTTAATGATTCAGTTTTGATTTCGTTTACTCCCTGGTAAACAAATTGCAATCCTTTTATTTCATGAAGTAATTCCCATCCCGGAGGCAAGGCAATGAGGTAAGGTGTTGCATACAAAATTTCGCGGCCTGGCAGTAGCTTATCATGAAGGTCATTAAATCCATTTTTGTAATCGTGGTCAAATCCTGCAAAAGGAGAAACCTGCTCATCAAAATATTTTATTTTTTCATTTCCAAAACTGAGCTGCCGGTCACCGGAGAGCAAAGCATTGAATACGGGGTTTTGCAATAAATGTTTCACCCCGCAAAATTATCTCTTTTGTTACCTGGAAATTTTTCCACCCATCCTATTTATAGCTCTATTTATTCTGTATCCATTCCTGCGTTCATAGGAACTTATTTACAGAATGAATAACAAATCTTAAGAGCGTCATCATTTAAATGACCTCTTCCAAATATTATCTATACATTTAATTAATGCCTTCTGGAAGCACCTCCGTATTTCTTCCCTTTATTTATCATTTTATTTTTCTCAAACCACCAGGCATGAAAAGCAAAACCCAGTTGCGTTCTTTTGGATATGTATTTTTATTTATCCTGATTGCATACAGTTGTACAGAAAAACCGGCACCCGGAACAAAGGATTTCATAAAAAAAGTAACCGCTGGTATCAATGATAAATCTTTGCTTGAGGCAGATGGGGATTCAGCTAACTGGCTTACCTACGGAAGAAATTACAGCGAAGACCGTTACAGTCCCCTGGAGCAAATAAATAAGGACAACATCAACCGGCTTGGCCTGTCCTGGGATATCGATCTTGGTTTTAAACGAGGTTTCGAAGCTACCCCTATTGTGGTTGATGGTATCATGTATGTAAGCGGGGCCTGGAGCAAAGTATATGCAATTGATGCCCGCAATGGTAAACTCATCTGGACATATGACCCAAAAGTACCCGGCCGGTTTGGCATGAAAGCCTGTTGTGATGTAGTGAACCGCGGTGTGGCCATTTATAAAGGAAAAGTGTACGTGGGTACCATTGACGGAAGACTTATAGCAATAGATGCTGCAGAAGGAAAAACTGTGTGGGAGGTTTGGACTGTGGACTCTTCAAAAAATTATACTATTACAGGGGCTCCAAGAATCATAAAAGGAAATGTGATCATCGGAAACGGCGGAGCCGAATATGGAGTGAGAGGTTATATAACAGCCTATGATGCCGAAACAGGGAAACAAGGATGGCGATTTTATACCGTTCCCGGTGATCCCTCAACTCCGTTTGAATCCAAAGCAATGGAGATGGCTGCTAAAACATGGACTGGTGAGTGGTGGAAATATGGAGGTGGTGGAACTTGTTGGGATGCTATGGCATTTGATCCCGATCTGAATTTAATGTATGTAGGTACCGGAAACGGATCACCATGGAATCGGTATCACAGAAGCCCGGATGGTGGTGATAATCTTTTCCTTTCTTCTATTGTTGCCATCAATCCTGATAACGGAGAATATAAATGGCACTACCAGACCACACCGGGCGATCATTGGGATTTCACCGCCACTCAACCCCTGGTTCTGGCTGATCTTGAAATAAAAGGGCAGATGCGAAAAGTAATTATGCAGGCACCCAAGAACGGATTCTTTTATGTGATAGACCGTACCAATGGAAAATTTATTTCTGCAAAACCTTTTACGTATATAAACTGGGCTGTAGGGATGACACCCGAGGGCCGGCCCATTGAAAGTGAATTTGCCAGGATGAAAGATGTGAATATGGCTATCTATCCAGATTATGATGGCGGGCATAACTGGCATCCCATGGCCTTCAACCAAAAGAATAAACTGATGTACATTCCTGCCCGCATATCATCATTCACCTATGGATATGATTCAGGCTGGAAATTTAATCAACCCAAAGAGTTTGGATCCGGAACAGGATGGAACCTGGGCAGCGATATAAATTACACTCATCCATTTAAGGAAGATATTAATGCACCTAAAGGGGGTACACAGGGATTCCTGCTCGCCTGGGATCCGGTTAATCAAAAAGAAGTATGGCGAGTAAAACAGGAAGCTCACTGGAATGGTGGAGTTGTAACAACCGCATCAGGCTTAGTTTTCCAGGGAACCGCCGATGGATTCCTGTCTGCCTTTGATGGCGACAATGGCCAATTGTTATGGAAAGTGAATGCAGGCACTGGTGTGATTGCTCCTCCTGTAACCTATAGCATAGATGGTATTCAGTATATAAGTTTCCAGGTTGGTTGGGGCGGATCGGGAGGATCAATGAATATAAAAGCTACCCCTACTATTTTTCCTGCCCATATCTATACTTTTCAACTTGATGGTAGGGTAAAGATGCCCGAACTGATTGCTATGTCTAAACCTGTTCCGTTACATATAGAATACCCCGGCACCAAATCAGAAATAAAAAAAGGCGGAGAAATCTACCTTCAATATTGTATGGCCTGCCATGGCGAAATCGATAAAAATTATGGAGCACTGCCGGACCTGGGCCTTATGACCAAAGAAAGATTTGATGTTATTAATGATATTGTTTTAAAAGGAATGCTGGAATCATTGGGCATGCCCAATTTTAGTGATCGTTTATCTAGCGAAGACCTGGAGAATATTAAGAAATTTATTGTAGCAAGTGCGAAGCAAATAAGTGAGTAAAATCCGGATAATTTACAGACATACCCGAGTCCTTAATTTTTACAGCAACCATCCTATTCTGATGATTTATGAAGTTGTTCATCTCCATCTTTTTTAGGATAGAAGCGGACGAGTTTTATAACCCTTGCTTTATCTCTGAACAATGGAGGAACCACCAGTAAAGCATCCGCATGGCTTTCTGCTTCTATAATGGCATAGGCATTGTGATCGTTGTCCTTGCAGCCCCATTCAAAATGGGTAATGTACCCGGCATGAAATTCTGCAAAATATTTTACTACCCGACGGCAGTCTTCGGCAGTATGTGCGGAAATGACCATGTATCGATCCATTATTATAAATTTTAGGTTTCGTTTATACTTCACTCAAATACTTCCTTACAAAGCGAATGGCCATAGAGCCTTCTCCTACTGCAGAGGAAATACCCGTCATAGCCCCATACCTAACATCGCCTGAAGCAAATATGCCCGGCACACTGGCTTCTGACAAAAAGGGTTCCCTTTCCAGTTTCCAGAAAGCATTAAATGATTTTTCTTTTACCAAATCACTGCCAGTGATAATAAAGCCGTTTTCGTTTTTGAGCACCGTATCATTAAGCCAGTCTGTTCCGGGTTTCATACCTATATAAACGAACAAGGCTTTGGCAGGTACGGTACTTTCTTCCCCGGTCTTTGTATGTTTCATGGTAATACATTCCAGCACGGCATTACCAGTACAGGAAATAATATCAGTAGAAGAAATAATTTTGATGTTTGAGGTACGACCAACATTTTCTACCAGGTAATGAGCAGCTGTTTGAGAAAGAGCATCACGTCGTATAACCATATTGACCTCCCCGGCAAATTTACTCATATACAAAGCGGCCTGGCAAGCTGAATTTCCGCCGCCCACTAAATAAATAGTTTCGTTGCGGCAGGCATGTGCCTCTACCGATGCAGCGCCGTAATAAACACCGGCACCTGAAAATTTTTCTATTCCGGGAATATCCAGTTCCCGGTAGGCAGCACCAGTAGCAATTACAATGGCCTTACTATGTACCAATGTGCCATCCTTCATTTCGGTGATCTTATACCCGTCCTTCACCGATATATTTTTTACTTCCTGGGGGGTTAGTATTTCTGTACCAAAACGAAGCGTTTGAGTAATGGCCCTGCGGCTTAGTTCAGCTCCGGACAACCCATTAGGAAAACCTAAATAATTTTCTATGCGGGCACTACTGCTTGCCTGGCCTCCCGGATTGCTTCTTTCAATAAGCAGTGTTTTCAGGCCTTCGCATGAACCGTATACTGAGGCGGCCAGGCCTGCCGGTCCTCCACCTATGATCAGCACATCATATATTTCTTTGGTAGCGGTAAGTTGAAGTCCAATGCCGGAAGCTAAAGAAGAAAGCGAAGGGTCGGCAATAAAAGAGCCATCTTTTAAAATAACGAGAGGCAGATCAGCCAGGGTAACACTGGCACTGGTTATATATTTTTCAGCTCCTTTATTACATTCAACATCCATCCACAGGTAAGGAATCAGGTTGCCTGAAAGAAATTCTTTGAGCCGGTGTGATTTCGGAGACCATTGAAAGCCAATAATGCGGAGACCCTCGTGATCGGGTTTGTAGAAGGCCTGCCATTCTTCCAGTAAATCATCTACTACAGGAAATAATTTTTCTTCCGGTGGGTTCCATGGTTTGAGTAAATAATGATCCAGCTTGATAGTATTGATGGCCCTTATGGCGGCTTCAATATCAGAATAAGCTGTTAGTAAAATAGATTTTACATCCGGGTAAATTTCTTTTGCCTTTTCTAAAAAAGTGATCCCCTCCATTTCGGGCATTCGCTGATCGGAAATAAATAGGGCTACGGCTTCATTTTTTAATTGCAATTCTTTCGCCAATTCAAGAGCTTCACTGGCCGAGTTGGTAGCACTAACCCGGTATGCATTTCTGTAATGGTTACGAATGTCGCGGTGAATAGCATTTAACACCTGCTCATCGTCATCCACTATGATGATGAAAGGAAGCTTCATATGTTATGACTTTTTTATCTCCGCCACCGGGATGCAAATATTAAATTCTGTTTGCCCCGGTTTGGAATTTACTCTAATACTACCGTTATGATGTTTAATAACCCGGTTGACAAGATCGAGTCCAATGCCGGTACCCTCTCCTACTTTCTTTGTTGTAAAAAAGGGATCGAAGATCCTGGAAAGGATTTCCTTTGGTATGCCTGTACCATTATCAATCATTTTCACACTTACGTTTTTAATGTCACAAGATGTTTCAATCCGTAATTCACCATCTTTTGAAAGAGCATAGATCGCATTATCAATGATATTCGTCCACACCTGGTTCAGTTCTCCGACATAAGCCGGAACGAGTGGCAAGTTTTCGCAGAATGTTTTTTTTACCGTTATATTTTTTTCACGAAGCTTGTATCCCAATAGTGTCAATGTATTTTCAATGTCAAGGTGAATATCGGTGGGCTGCAGATCGTTTGTCTGGTCCATGTGTACATGGCTCTTGATCGCACCTACCAGGTGTGATATCCGGGATGATGCTTCTTCCAGGTCTTTAATGATTTGTTGGGAGCTTAATAAATTTTCCATCCAGGACAACAGGCTGGCAAAAGTTTCTTTATCCGCACCCTTCCTGAGATTTTCAAGATCTTGCCCGGTAAACCCGGCATCAACAAATATGTCGCCGGAAATGTTATCAGTTGGAAGTTCATTTTGCTCTAACCAATCGATGATCGCATCTTCCTCCCGGATACGTTGCACAGGACTTAGTTTTTTCTTATTGGAACGTTCTTTTTCTTTTTGCTCCACCATGCTTCTTGTAATTTGAAGCTGGTCCGGGTTGATATCATTTTGCAAGAGTTTCTCTGTAAGTCTGTAGTTTTCTTTTAATTTCTTTGCCAGTTCGCAGGATATCCTGTTAATAGCCGAAGCCGGATTATTTAATTCGTGGGCAATACCGGCAGCCAGTTTTCCCAATGCATTTACTTTTTCATGCTGGAGCTGAGTGGTTGCAAATGACCTGGCTCTTTCTGTCATATAGCCGATGAGCCGCTGGATCAAGTCGGGATTCAGGCGCTCGAGCTCAGTAAAATGATCTTTATGCATTCTGAAACCACGCAACTTTCCCACGGCAAAGGATGTACCCGGTGATGTTCTCATTCTTGAATAGGGTAGCAACCCTGAGGCACCACCGGTAGCCACATCATTGGCAAAATCAAAATAATGCACCAGGGTGCCGTTTTTATCCATGTAAAACGAAACAACGCCCTCTACTATAAACATCATGAACTCGGTTATTTCCCCCGTTTTCATAACTATTTCCCCTTCATCATATTCAACATAAATGGAATGGTCAAAAATCCATTGAAGGTGCTCTTGCGGCAAATCACCAAGTACAATGACTTTTCTTAAATCCTGAATGGTTGCGGGTTGCATAGGAACTTAAATAATATTTTTTGAATGGTTTGCCAATTGTTCTTCATTGATAAGAATGATAAGGTTTTTGTAGCATTGGGCTTTCGTTTCTTGCTGAGAAGCGAACCTGATAAAGTACCCGATGATAAGGACGACAAGCCGGCTTAATTAAAACGTCTTCAGAGGCCGCGAAAACAAAATACAATCAGAAACTGAAATTAATTCTTTTAGGGTAATTATATGTTAGACCATAAGTCATCATTTTAATGGGTTGAAGCAATGTCCCTATCTTTTAATCATTCAAAGGTCAATGTGATGCGGAAAAATGGGTTGCCCTTAAAAATTAAAACAAGCTGTTTTGAGAAAAAAGAGAAAAGAGAAATTAGCTGAAACATGCTTTTGGAATACTTTCTATTCTATTAAGGTTCCCAGGCACCTGAATGAAATTCCTGAACATATAACCAGGGCTAATACAGAATCTGGGACAAAGTCACTGATGAGGACATCAAACGTATGGTCAGCAAAATAAAATTGATTGACCAACTTGACCTGGATGAGAAAGATATCACCAATGAAGCCATTACATTTTTAACACAATTGCAGTTTATAAAAGAACTGTGGTTAAAAGGGATCAGGGAACTGGACAATAACTATAGCGGAGACCTGAATAAAATTAAAGGCATGGAATCACAGCTGAACAAGTCCCAGTTATTGATGCTGTAGTTGTCAGCGTTCCCGGACAGTTGTCGTATGATGTAGTCGCTGCTATTGCCGCTCCTTCTGCCAAAGCAAGGGTTGTATAACATGTACCGATCGATCCCAATCACATATTACCGGAGAGGTATGAAAGGAATTGTATCGCAGGCCGGGCAAATTATTTTCTGGTTCATACGATTACTTATTTTTTGGTTGGTATTAATCAAACAGGAGAAACATATTTAATCCAGTTTCACCTTAAACAAATTCCAGAGCATTTCTTTATAATCAGTCTCATCCCTGAGTTCGCTTTCCTGTATTAAATCATTCTCTTTAATTTTTAAAGTATTACCTGCAATAGTGATCCGACCGGTTTCAGTGGGCAGGGAAATCAGTCTTTTTTTCATAAAATGAGAATTGGGATTGGTTTGGTGATAGTGGCACATGGGCTTAAATTCCGACAGGTCTCTGGCTCTATCTTCAAAAATAAATTCAGGCACCGGTTTTCCGTCCATTATTTTGTTGATTCGAAAATGAGTTGAATCATATTTATCCACCAGGTAATCTCCTGTCACATCTTTTTGGATAACACCTGAAACTAATTGCAAAGGACCAATTATAAACTCACCAAAGCCCACATCGGTTATATAATCATTATCCCCGATTTTTACAACAATGGTAAGATGATCATACTCCGGGCTGTATTTATCTTCGCCTGTATGTACTCTTGCAGAAATCCGCCTGGCGTTGAATTTTAATGAAAGCAGTAATTCATAAAAAAGGCCATTCAATTCGTAACAAAAGCCACCCCTGTTTTGGTCCACGATCTTCTTATATATTTTGTCAACATGAAGTTCAATAGGCAGCCGGCTATGAATATCTAAATTTTCAAAAGGAACATAAAACAAATGCGCTTTTTGTAATGTAGTCAACACTTCAATGGAAGGATCGGTACTACCAGAATATTCAATTCGCTTTAAATATTGTTCGTTGTTCATTTATATAAAGTATTCCCGGTTTCCTGCCTGATCTTGTTATCGTTGGTTAAAAGATATCTTTTGCCAATGAATAAAGATTTACTTATTCTTGCTTCAAAACCGAACAGCACAAAACATCCGGAAAAAACATGACCTAAAATATTTTTCCGGGATTCATAATATCATTGGGGTCTAATAAATTCTTGATAGATTTCATCAACGCAATTTCCTGCGGTGATTTGGAAAATGGTAACCACTTTTTCTTGGATAACCCAATACCATGTTCAGCAGAAACAGAACTATACATTGATTGCAAAGGTGAGTAAACAATTTTTTCTACCTGCTCTTTCGCTGTATCATTTCCTTCACCGCAATTAATCATCAAATGAAGATTGCCATCACCCATATGTCCAAAAATGTAGCAGTAAACATTTTCGAAATTTTTATTTAATTCCGTGTTTACCGTGTCTGCAAATTGTTCCATTTCAGAAACCGGTAAACTCACATCAAACAGAAATACCGGATGGTGTTCGGCCAAAATTTGGTCAACGTTTTCACGAATTCTCCAAAATTGTTTCCTGTCTTCCTGCTGTTGCGCAAAAACGGCATCCAGTATAATATTTTCATTCATTGCCTCTTCTAATAATTCTTCCAGTTGAGATTGTATTAAAGGATCTGAACCCGCGATCTCCATCAGTACATACAATGCATAATGGCCGGGCATTACTTTTTTATTACCGGATCTTTCATTGGTGAGCAAATGATAAAATGGCGGCCATAAAATTTCAAAGGAAATCAGCTTATCGCCCAAATATAGTTTTGCCCGATTGAGAAGTTGCAGGCAGTTTTCAAAATTATTAAACCCGATAAAACCGGTAGAAAAATAAAGGGGTGCAGGTGTTAGTTTGAGAATGGCCCTTGTAATGATACCCAGGGTTCCCTCTGAGCCGATAAATAATTGTTTAAGATCATAACCCGTATTGTTTTTCAAAACGGGATTTAAATTATCGAGGATCGTGCCATCTGGCAATACTACTTCCAACCCCAGCACCAGGTTGCGCATAACACCATATCGTAAAGCCTGCAGGCCTCCTGCATTGGTGGCTATGTTACCCCCGATCATGCAACTTCCTTTGGCGCCAAGATCTAAAGGAAAAATAAATCCGCTTTCTTTTACGTATTGATGTAAATTTTCAAGAATTACACCGGCCTCCGCTTCCACATAAAGGTTAAGTTTATCGGGTTGTTGAATGGTATTCATTTTCTCCAGAGATACAGCGATCTCATCACTGTTCGCCATGGCACTGCCAACCACATTTGAAAGACCTCCCTGCGGCACCACCGCCTGTTTATGCTCATTGCAGATTTTCAACAACAGCGATACATCCTGCGTTGATTCAGGTAATACCAGGGCTTTCACATCCATTGATCTTGCTTTGCCAAACACGCCGGTAACTCTTTCAGCCGATTGATCCCGGTTCAATACTTTATGTTTGCCAAGTGCCCCGATCAATTTTTCAATAACATCAGATTGATCCACATTTTCCACTTTATCTTGGGTGTGAGGTAATCTTTGCGTCATGTTTCCATGGCAAAATTGCATTTGCCTTTTTCCCTTTTCAGTTTTTTACCCTGTCGTAAAACTCTTTCTGCAGCATCAATGTTTTAGTGTCGTTTTTAATGGCCTTGATTGCGTCCGCTAACTGGCTAATGGTATGTTCAGCTACCAGTTTACCCAGTGCTGTTGTTGCTTTGTCGCCCTCGCCTGCATAATGGTTTGGATAACCTGCATACCACCATATCCCGGTATAGATATTGGGTATTGATAACCTGTTCAGATTTTTTCCGGATTCATTTTTGGCACTATCCAATTGCACCAGGTCGGGACGAAAATATAATACCTCCGATGTTTCTTTTTCACCTGCATGCTGGTCACCTCTTGCATCGGAACGCCGTAGAGCATTTACTTCCTTGTTGAAAGCAGAATCGGAAGATGGCTGAAAAAAATACACGGCATAATTCCTTTCTTTTTCAAGCCTTGTTTGTATAAAATATTTTATCAACTCAGGATTGCCGCCATGTCCGTTTACAATGATGATCTTATTGAATCCATTCCTCGCAATTTCATCGCAGGTATGTTCCAGCAGGTCCCAAACCACTCTTTCCGGTAATGAAAAAACACCCGGCTGGTGCCGGGCTTCATTTATTTGCCCGTAATAATAATCAGGAAAAACAACAGCGTATTCTTTTTGCGTCGCCCGCAACGCATACTCCCTTACCCGGATCAGGTCACTGCCCATGGGCACATGCGGACCATGTTTTTCTAATATGCCAATAGGAAGAATACAGGTCTTATTGCTTTTGTTTATAGCGTTATCCCAATCGGCTGCGGTTATTTCATCCCAGCGTGCCGGTAGTTTTTGAGCAACAGCCTGCAGGTTAATAAAAAATGTAAACCCCATGGCCAGGGTGAAAATATAAATTCTTTTCATTGGTAATTTTTTTAACAAATATACTAATGCAAAGAATAAGTGTTCCGGATGGTTTGAGGTGGCTTTTTTTAAAGGAAGGGAGTTATGAATGGTAAAAAATATCAGAGCCGGAATGGGTAAGTAATTTGAACGGCCACAAAATATTTTAAATGGATCTGGTGAAGGAATAAAATACATTGCCATCCCTTGCTTTATACCATCTTCAAAACAACATTTCCCTTTTTTCTTCCGGTATCCACATACCGGTGCGCCTCAATAATTTCATCCATGGGATATACCCTATCTATTGTTGCCTTATACTTACCCTTTTCATATAAACTCCGTAAAAGTTCCAGGTTTTCTTTTCGTTCTGCTGCAACATCCAAACCGGCAACGGTTAGATATTTACCTCCCTGGTTTATTAAATGAGCGCATTGTTTTTTGGTGGTTTTACCGACCGCATCAAAAATTATATCAAACCTGTCAGGGGTCGTTGTAAAATCTTCCTGGCCATAAATAATAATCTTATCTGCACCCAGATCTTTTACCAGAGCCTGGCCGCTTTCGCTGCATACAGCGGTTACACTGGCACTAAAGTTTTTGGCTATTTGCACGGCAGCAGTACCCACTGAACCTGTTGCTCCATAGATCAAAACTTTAGGATTTGTATCCCTTTCAATTTTTGCCTTTTCAAAAAAATAAATAGCTGTCAGCCCACCAAACGGAATCGCTGCGGCTTCTTCAAAGCTGGCATTCGAAGGCTTCATAGCTATTACACTTTTTTCAGATACCGTTATGTATTCTGCATAGGTGCCAAATTGAAACCCTGTTGTGCCCCACACTTCATCTCCTGCATTAAAAGATGTCACATTTTTACCCGCTTTTTCAATCACGCCTGAAAATACGGTTCCTAAAATGGGTTTGCGGGGTTTGGAAAAGCCAAGAACAAAACGCATGACTATTTTCAAAAACCCTTCAACTACTAATCCCCTAACCCTCACATCTCCAGAATTGACGGAAGAAGCCATCACCTTTACCAGCATTTCATTGTCTTTGGGAAAAGGTTTTTGTACCCGCCTTATTTCTAATACTTCCGGCGGTCCATATTTGGTGCAGATAACTGCTCTCATTTCTTCTTTAATCATTCTGAATGTTGTTAATATATTTTTATATGCTATAGCTTTGCGCTGATTTCAAAAAACCCTGGTACACAAACTAAAAAAATCAAAAAAAAACAGGTTGCCAATCCGCTTTATGAATGCATACCATTTGAGCTGGTGAGCACACGGTAAATTACAAACTTTTCACGTTGCTCCCTTAAACAGCAAGTTTTAAAAATTTATTCCCAGATCAGTCTTACAATCTGAAAATTGAAAAATGAATATCAGCACCAAAAAAATATTCATAATTGATTTCAGTTAAGAAATAAAATGCTTTTGTCAATCATAGCGCCATTTATTTAATATTTCTGTTTATTGATGCACCCCCGCATTCCATTACCTAAGGAGTTAGTGCGTGAAACCATGCAACTAATCGCCTGATTATTCAGGCCTCAGTACATGAATAAAAACATAATCCCTGCAAGACAAAAAATGACTTCGTTTTATTTTACCTACCTTCCTAAGGTTAATCTTCAATTCACCAAAATTCATAATTATGTCTATCAAAAAATTTAAAGGCATTCTTGCAATGCTTTGTATAACAATTTTTCCTGCTGTATTAATTGCCCAGAATGATCCTCAACTCCTGGTAGTCGCACGCCATCATTTTAATATGTCTTCGCCATCCACTTTTGATGAATGGAAAGCCCATGAGAAAGAATATTTTGATAAGGTTACTGCTAAGAATGATTTAATAGTTGGCGCCAATGTATTGGTTCATTATTATACCGCCGACAATTCTGAGGTGTTGGTTGTGTCTGTCTATCGTTCCTGGGAAGACATTGAAAAAGCAAATAATAAAGATAATGAACTGATAAGAGCCGCCTGGCCTGATTCCGTTAAGCGCAGCGCCTTTTTTGACAAACGAAGAACATTCTATACTTCTGTGCATTCCGATGAAATTCGTTCGATCGTTCCAAATACAAAAGTATTTCCCGCTGATACGGCTGCACATATTTATTATGTCCGCACGACGCACCGTGCATTTCCTGCCGATAGTAAACCAGGAGAGTATCAGCAATTGAAAAATGAATTCGATCAGAATGTTACTATGAAAAATAGCCTGATTAAAGGCTACTATCCGTCCCGTCACCTATGGGGTGCAGACAGTCGTGATTTTGTTGAAGCATTTGTTTATAGTACAATAGGAGATCTTGAAAAATCAGTTGAGGCTTCCCAGGCTTTGGTAAAATCACATTGGCCTGATGAAACTAAACGCAAAGATTTTTTTAATAAGCTCAACAAATATTCGGATAACTGGCATAGCGATGCACTATACAGAAATGTACCGGTACTTCGTAAATAAATAACAAAAAGAGACAGTTCCGGGTTTTAATGTGCATGAGAAAATAAAACGAAAAAACTAACATAAGACGAATCAGGAACAGTCTCTTTATTTAATATTCTTATACTGTGGCTGGTATTTTTCTCCGGCAGCTCTATAATTGAAACATTTCGATAGGCTTGAAGTAAAGCTATGATTTGAAAAAAGTTTTGTACCTGTTAGGTTGGTGAAAACACCGGCCACTTCGTAAATGGAACTAAAATTCCCTGGGTTCCATACTTGTATGACGTACTCTCAATATGCGGATTATACCATTATTAAACCGGTAAGAAATTCTGTAAGAATGTTTCTCAAAAGCACGGTAGCTGCCATCATTATTCAGTTTGTATTTATCCGGATTATAAAATTCGGGATTGGGGATCGCTTTATTTACCGCTGCAACAATATCTTCCAATACTTTCACGGCGTTTGGTTGGGAGTCTTTGTATATGAATTCGAAAGCCTGCCTCATTTGTTGTTGCGAATGTTTCGTCCACACCACTTTATACGTCTTTTCTACCATTGACGCAGAAGCTTTAGCATTTCATCAGAAGTAATATAGTTTCCCCCCTGGTATTCCGCCTCTGCTTCTTCCAGTTCCTGATTGTACTTTTCCAGGTTTATTGTTTCAGTTGATTGTACAAAAGATTTGATGACCCCTAAAAGAGATTCCTTCTGTACTGGTGTTAATAGGGACCAATATTTACTAAGTTCAATATCTAATGAGGAAGCTGGCATAACCTGCATTTTCACAAATTTACTTTTTTCTGGTTGAAGGCAAAATCGTTGTAAAATATGTTGTAAGAACGGCCGACCAATTCATTTTGATACCAGATTCTGCTAGCTGAGACATCCAGAATCTTTATGAGGTACACCCGGCAGGAAAAAAAGGTATGTTTATCCCACAGCGTAATTGTATTGGATTTGGCTTTACATTACAGAAAGCCCTGAGTCCCATGGTCGGCACAAAAAATCCCGAATGGAGATATAGGACAGAAAAGGGCCAGTAAGGATGACCACAGGTTTATTGCTTTACAAATCTATAATGCGCATGTTCAGCCATAGTTAAAGTATCTGCTTCATCTTTAGAAGTTTTATAGAGGCTAATGGTATCATTACTAATTTTAAATGCAAAGCAGCTTTGCAGATTGGTCTGAATGTCAAAGCAAATTTTATCTGTGTTGCATTCAGACCCTACAAAATCTGTTATAACATAATAGGTTCCGAAGCCGGGCAGCCCGGTGATAATTCCCTCGTTAATCATGCGTACAGATCTTTCTACACCTGCACTGTCTGTTACTAAATATGATCCTGTCACCAATTTTTTATTAACCATATATTGAAATCCATCTTCCAGGCTACCAGCCGTAGAAACCTCAGCGACCTTTATATATTTAATTTTGTCGATCAGCTTTTGGTTTTCAGTAAAGTGATAAATCACCAAAGAAGTATCCACACTATTTACTTCGTATCCGAGTTCATACGAAGCAGTATCCTCTTCAAAGCCATTGATATTTGTAACCAGGGAAGTTGGAGTTTTCCCTTCTTTAAAATAAAGGATTAAATCGGATCCTTCATGATTGCCAAGGGTAATGCCTACTGGTATGCTGTCAGTAGAATTACCAGAAGTATCAATAATTAGTTGAGTTATGAAAGCCAGCTTTTCTCCAGACTTGAAGGGGGATTTTGTTTTTTCAATATCGCTCATGTAATCTGCCTGAACCCACACGCCATGCAAAATTGGCTTAAACTGCTTTTCAAGTTCATTTACAAGGTCCGGGGAGGTTTTGTCTGGTATCGGATTGCAGGAAGAAAGGACGAGTAGAAAAGAAAAAGTAGTGATTATGGTTTTCATCATGTTTATTATGGTTAAAAAACAAAGATTAATTATTTTTTAAAAAAATCTACTACAAGCAATGGAGATCCTTTTCTATAATTCGGTTCATGGAACCCGAATAGGGCTTTCCTGTTTAATCACCTTTTATTGCCCTCATAGTCGTAGTCTTCCAATGTCCAATCTATTATCACCTCCTTCATCCATTTGGTAAAACTACCATTTACAATTTCGGGTGGATTATGCAGTGTATAGACTAAGTCATGTTGCCAAAAGACAATCTTACAAGAATTGCTATCGCAATTACTGGAATCAAAACAATAATGATTCCCCCCTCCATCTGGAGAAAAAGGTATTAAATTCATAGGCATTGCATTATCAACATCATAATGTTCAAACTTATATGATTTGTCGAGGGAAAAATATGCAGATCCATCATAAATTCCAAAGACAACAATTCCCATAAAGTCAAGGCCATTAGTTTTTTTCAAAAACATTTTATAATCATTTGGCAATACAACATTATGGTTCTTTTCAAATTGAATAATTCTATACTCCTCAATTCCTTCGTGGAGTGTAAACATTTTGGGAGAAAATTTCAGAACCTCCCTTAAAACTTGAATTATGCTTATCATAAATTAAACTATAAAAAATTGTTTGGCTGGTCTCGCAAGATTATAATTATTACCCTCTCAACGCCGTTTAAGTCTTGTCGCTTAATTTAAGAAACTTCCCAAAAATTTGTTCCTGCCCTGAGTCTCACTCCCCGAATATTTACTGCTCTATCCCATAGCGTTCTCACTTATTATTTCCTCCACATCAGTTATTTTATGCCCTGCATGCTTACCTCTTGTATAAAAACATGCAGAGCGATGTTCATACTTGCAGCGTAAATGTATTGGATTTGGCTTTACGTTACACAAAGCCCAAAGTCCCATGGCCTACGCATAAGATACCTGATGGAGACAGGGACGGAATGATTAACGAAAGGAGACTACAGGCAGGAAAAATTATTTTTACTTTTGCTAATTCGCCGTTGAACAATTCTTAAAGGAAGGATTCTACAGAACTCTTTACCTCTCATTCATTGGTCTCACGGCCTATGCCGTTTATTCTTTTTCCTCCACCTTCTAAGCTAAAAGTTGTTAGTCTGCTAAACAAGTGGTTAGCAAAATAATTTTGAATTTCTTAATTTAATTATCAGACTGGCTTTCCTTGATTTAGAATTTTGGATTTCAAATAGGTATATGGAATGGTTACATCTTTACTTATACACAAGGCAAAGGGTGAACCCTAGGAGTAAACCAAAAATCAATATTTTCGCAATAGAACATTAATAAAAACAAAAAAGCCCATTCCGGAAATAACAGAAAAGGCTTTTTGTTTTAAGTTGAAGGAAAGGTTAGTTACTATGGAGTTTAGGTCCAAACTAGTAAATCTCACGATGGGCTAAACCTTTTCCTTTATAGTTTGCCCTGATCCTACAAGATCGGGGCATTTCTTACCTCAAACATCGGAAAATTTAGGGAAATTAAGATAAGTTTTTAGATGTGATATTCTTCAAAGTTTGTACAATAGGCAGTTCCAACTATCCTTGAAAAAAGAGGAACTTTTTTTTTCGTTCCTAGTTTTCTACATGATTAGATAAGAAGATTCAAATAATAGAAAAAAAGTTCCATAGCGAACCGAACGTACAAGAGTGCGACGCAACAGGCGATGCCATCAGCACTGCAGCCGGGCAAATATCATAACTACCTCTCCTTCCCACCTCGGCGGGCAAGCCCTATCTTTGCCCACTAAGAAAATCATCACATGAATATTCAATTTAACCGCCACGAAGACGCTATGAAACTTTCGCTGGGTGATATGCGCCGCAGGCTGGATAAAATATATGAAGGCGGTGGTAAAAAAGCCATCGACAAACAACACAAACAAAATAAACTGGCGCCACGGGAACGCATCAAATATTTAATTGATAAAGAAAAACCCTTTATCGAAATCGGCGCCTTTGCCGGTTATGATATGTATGCGGAGGAAGGCGGTTGCCCTGCCGGTGGCACCGTGGCGGGACTGGGCTATGTAAGCGGACGGCAATGCATCATTCTCGCTAACGACCAGACCGTAAAGGCGGGCGCCTGGTTTCCCATTACCGGGAAGAAAAATCTTCGCCTGCAGGAAATAGCGATGGAGAATCATTTGCCCGTGATCTACCTGGTTGATAGTGCCGGTGTTTTTTTGCCGATGCAGGATGAGATATTTCCCGACAAAGAACATTTTGGCCGCATCTTTCGCAACAATGCAGTGATGAGTGGCATGGGCATTACACAGATAGCCGCGGTGATGGGCCCCTGCGTGGCAGGCGGCGCCTACCTGCCGATCATGAGTGATGAAACCCTGATGGTGGAAGGCAATGGATCCATTTATCTCGCCGGACCTTACCTGGTAAAAGCTGCTATTGGTGAAGAAATAGACAATGAAACACTGGGTGGTGCGGTAACGCATACAGAAATATCAGGCATCGCGGATTATAAATTTAAAACCGAGCAGGATTGCATGGACCATATAAAAAAAATGATGAGCATGCTGGGCGATAAACCCAAAGCCGGTTTTGACCGAATTACCGCCATAAAGCCGAAAAAAAATTCGGAAGAATTATACGGCATCTTTCCATCAAATGGCAAACCTTATGATATTTTGGATGTGATCGAACGCCTGGTTGATGATTCTGAATTTGAACAGTTCAAAGAGAATTATGGCAAAACCATTGTTTGCGGTTATGGACGTATTGATGGGTGGGCAGTAGGCATTGTGGCCAACCAGCGCCTGATTGTAAAAACAAAAAAAGGTGAAATGCAAATGGGTGGTGTGATCTATAATGACAGCGCCGATAAAGCAGCCCGTTTTATTTTAAACTGCAATCAAAAGAAAATACCACTGGTGTTTTTGCAGGACGTAACGGGTTTTATGGTGGGCAGCCGCAGTGAACATGCGGGCATCATCAAAGACGGTGCGAAGATGGTGAATGCAGTAGCGAATTCCGTGGTGCCCAAGATCACCATTGTAATCGGCAACTCCTATGGTGCCGGTAACTATGCCATGTGCGGCAAGGCTTATGATCCGCGGTTTATTTATGCATGGCCATCGGCAAAGATCGCCGTCATGGGTGGTGATGCAGCGGCAAAAGTTTTGCTGCAGATAGAAGTGGCTTCATTAAAAAAG
>JBGTNK010000231.1:0-47707 GCA_041743125.1 Chitinophagaceae bacterium | reverse complement strand
GGAAGAAAGAAACAAAAAAACAAACCTGTTGAGCCATAAATCATAAGCAAAACGATTAACAACCCTCCATTCCTGATGAGTGATTCCGCATCAAATACCTGGAGTAAGTTTGTTACCATAGTTGAGAGCAAGAAATTTTATCGGTTAATGATTTTTACAAAATGGGTTTGCATGCATAATAAAGATGATAAATTTATTTTACAGAAATGAGTTAAATAAATTTTCAACAAGCGATGTGTTCAAATGTAATTTATTGAAAGAGGCAACCGAATTTTTGGCATTATTCCCATTTTAAATTGGTTAAATATTTATGGGCGTTGGTCAAAGACAACTCAGGGTCCGGCGCCAGGTCCCGCTCCACAATGAAATGTTCCATACCCGATTTTTGAGCCTGTAACAATATACTTTTAAGGTTCATTACACCGCTTCCGGCATCCGTCATAAATGGAAATAATTCTATCCATTGTTTAGGATCACCACCATCACCTGAAAATTGAACCCGTTTCATCATATCTTTTATATGCATGAGCCGGAACCTGCCGGGATATTTCTTAAGATACGTCACGGGGTCTATTCCTGCAGCCGTAGTCCAATATATATCCATTTGCATAAATACCAGGTCAGGATCCGTTTGCTCTAAAATTAATTCCATTGGGATTTTCCCTTCCATCTCCTTAAGTCCGTTTCCATGATTGTGATATGCAAACCGCAAACCGTGTTTTTTAGCAGATGCGCCGATCTCATTAAATTGATCAGCTTGTCTCTTATACCCGTCGAGATTGGTTTGTGTTTCCGCCGAGGGTAAAATAACATATGTAGTTCCTAATACATGAGCGGCCTCAGCCATCTCACCCATCCGGTTTTTTAGGGTGAATAACCCGGTATGCATCGATGGGGAAGTCAGGCCATTATCATCCAGTATTTTCTTTACCTGCTTCACGGTTAATCCAAAGTAGCCGCTTCCCGAAAATCCTAAAGAAGGTGTGACAGCCTTCCAGCGATCTGAGTCTTCCTTTGCGCTAAATAAATAGGGCCCGTAAAATTCAATTTCCCGGAAACCAATTCCCGCCAGCATTTTCATGGTTCCTGAAAAATCTTTTTGCAGGATATGCGGCATAGAGAAAAGCTGCACGCCAATCCGTTCAGGTCCCAAAAAATGAATGTTATTTAATTTCAATGGAAGCTGATGAAATAATAATACCAATCGTTAATGCACCTGAATTTTTTATAAAATTTTTCCTGTTGATCATATCATTTATAATAAAATCAAGAAAATAAAGGTTTGCTGTTGAATGCCTGGACAAAAAACAAGACAACTATTAAAATATAAACCGTAGTAACCAGGAAAGTTTGCACCCTTGTTTTAAGTAAATAACCGGCTAGCGGCAAAACCTGGAGCGAATGAATTCCGAAAAAATGTGCGATCCGCAGGTCACCGAATTGCCTGCTCCAGTTTACCATTGGTAGTCCGGGTGAACCATCAGGCCCTCCCACGGTATGCTGCATCATTCCTAACATCATTCCTCCCTCCAATGAAAATAAAATGAAGAACAACAATCCTAATCTTATTCCCCAAAAATAGGAAGTAGATATGCTGAACGTTTTTTGCCTAAAGAATGAAATACAAACCAGGACAATTGTGATAGTGAAAATAAGAATGAAAATACCCATCAGGTTAAAGATCATTATATCCACCGGAGTTTTAATATTGAAATGGGAAGTAGTAAAACGAAAAGCTTGCAAAATAATAAGTCCGTTCTCAAAAAACATAGTAATGAAAATGAGCCAGGAATAACGGGCAATTTTTTTTTTGTTATCCAAATAATACATCAACCAACCCATAGTCCATACCATGAGGCCGACAGAGAAATAAAATTTCATAGGCTTTAACCACCTGCTTACACCTAATATTTGTTTGTCGTCTAAAAAAACTCCGGCCAGGCAAGCTAGTCCTACCGCCATATTAAACCAGCCAAACCAATACAGTAATCTGTTCCGTTGTTTTAATTCTTGAAAAAATCTCATTACCGCAGCATTAAAAATTTTTAGCAAAGTACTTATTCGTTTTAAAAGTCCGTACTAATAAATATAACAAAAGCCCAACGGGGCCCAGCAAAAAAGTAAGTATCAAACAGGGAATGATCAACCAATGGCTAATGCCATGTTTTAAAGAATTATTCTTTATCCATACGCCTGCCAGCAGGTCAAATGCCAGATAATGTACCCAACCTGCTGTTACCACCGTTTCATCCTTAAATAAAGTCATCACCCCCTGCAAGCTTCCAAAACTCTTAAAATCGGATAAAGAAAAGGACGAAGTAACAAGCCAGGTATAAACAATACAAAATAAAACGATTACAAGTCCTATTAGAAATTTATCAATGGAAGGTAGAAATACAGAACCTATGATCAGCAATAACCAGCTAATCATGGCTATTGTACTGCATACCTGGAAAATGGATGCGGGACTCATAAAGAATATTTTATACAAAGATGGGTATCCTTCATCATATTGATTGGGTATTTACCCAGTCCAGGTCCTTTTGTATTACCAGATACAATTTCTGGTCAGGCTTTAATTTATGAAATTCTCCTTGCTAATGGAAGAAAAGAGTAAGGTTTAATTCAGGAATTGTATACAAATATATTTGCTACCCCAGAAAAATAATGAACAAATAATAGAAATGAAAAAGGGAGAAAAAAAATATCCGGAAGATAAATGCTGCGGGGAGGAGTTCCCCACAGCATTGTTTTCACCAGGGAATAAGGTTAACCAGGTGTAAGGATTTGAGGGCTTCAAATGCCTGGTGACAAACAGAAAGGTTAACTTTTTTTAGCGCTGCCGCCTCTTAGTAAGGCTACTAATAATAAAATAAAAATAGCACCGCCTATTACCCACATCCAGGGTTGCTGATACCATTCATTATCTTTCTTTACATCGATATCAACGTCAAGTCCTCTATCCTGGGCAAATGATAACAAACTGACAAAACTGAGCATCAAAGCCATTGATAATCGGAAATAAGACTGCCGGATCATTTTTAGCATACCAATAATTTTAGAATGAAATAAAAAAATACATTCTTGCTAAACCAAAAATGGTTCCAACGCAAAATATACTGCTATGTGGGTAATTAAATAGATTTTTTATGTAAACTGTGTACAAAACTCCCCATTATAATCTTTCGGGCCATAAAGCATCATATAAAATCTCTATAGGGTGTAAAGCCTTTTTGCCCGTACCGTCTTTTACCTGGTGACGGCAACTTGTACCGGGAGCTGCAATTATAGTTTGATCAGCCAATTGCCTGACAGCCGGGAATAACACTAATTCCCCAATTTTCATTGATAGTTCATAGTGCTCCGCCTCATATCCAAATGAACCTGCCATGCCACAGCAGCCAGAAGGAATAACCACCACTGAATAATTTTCGGGAAGCGATAATAATTTTACAGAGGAGGCTATTGAAGACAACGCTTTTTGCTGGCAATGACCATGCAGGTGAATACTTCTTTTTTCATTGGTAAATGATTGCGCAGTAATATATCCTTTAGTAATCTCGCTGGCTATAAATTCATCAATCAAAAAAACATGTTCCGACATTTTTTTTGCGGCAACCAAATTATTATCGTCTGCCAGATCAATATATTCATCCCTGAACGTCAAAATAGCAGATGGTTCTATCCCTATCAGCGGAGTTTCTGAGGATACAAGATGCTGCAGTAAAGAAATATTTTTATTTGCAATGATCTTTGCTTTCCTTAACAATCCTTTTGAAAGCCATGTTCTTCCACTTTCAATGTGGTCAGGGATGATTACTTCATATCCCAGTTTTTCCAATAATAAAATCGCCTTAATACCAGTCGCTGTATCGTTATAATTCGTAAACTCATCACAGAAAAGATAAACTCGTTTAATTCCCGTACCGGCCCTATTATTTACAACTACAGGTTGCCGTTTTTTATACCAACTTCTTAAAGTGGTTTTATACAATGTTGGCATCGAACGTTCTTTTGCAAAGCCGGAAATTTTTTTTACCAAATTGCTGATGGGCCGGTTGGTCATCACAAAATTATATATTCCCGGCACCATGGACCCAATGCGTGACGATACTGAAAAATTAGCAATCATTTTTGAACGCAGCGGAACTCCATTTGCATCATAATAATGCTGCAAAAATTCAGCTTTCAGTTTTGCTACATCCACATTACTCGGGCATTCTGATTTACATCCTTTACAACTAAGACACAGATCCATGACATCATAAATTTCTTTATGGTCAAACCGATTTAGTTTATCAGAGTTGGTTAGAAATTCTCTTAAGATATTCGCTCTTGCCCTTGTTGTATCCTTCTCATTTCGGGTTGCCATAAAGGAAGGGCACATTGTGCCTCCTGATAATTGGGTTTTGCGGCAATCACCAGAACCATTGCATTGTTCGGCATGTTGCAAAACATCCTGGTTATGAAATCGAAATACAGTTTTAAATGCCGGCGTTTGCTGACCTGGAGTGTAGCGTAACCAGGTATTCATGGAAGGAGTATCAACAATTTTATTAGGATTAAAGATATTGTCGGGATCCCAACTCCGTTTTACTTCTTTTAACAGGTGATAATTTTTTTCACCCACCATTTGCCGTATAAATTCACCACGCAGCCTTCCGTCACCATGCTCACCACTCAACGAACCATTATATTTTTTTACCAGCAAAGCTATTTCCTCCGCAATGGTGCGAAACAGTTGGTTGCCGGCTTGTGTTTTAAGATTGATAATAGGCCGTAAGTGAATCTCTCCGGATCCGGCATGTGCATAGTGCACGGAAAATAAATTATGCTTTTTAAGAATTTCATTGAAGTCGCGGATATAAGCCGGCAGATCATGTACATCTACAGCTGTATCCTCTATAACAGGAACCGCCTTATCGTCACCGGGCAAATTGCTTAACAATCCCAACCCTGCTTTACGAAGTGTCCATATTTTTTTTGTATCCTCTCCAAATAACAAAGGGAAATAATAACCCAGGCCAGCTGCCCGCATATCCGATTCAACTTTCCCTGCTATTTCAATGATCTCTTCCCGATTTGACCTGGCAAATTCAATAACGAGTATTGCACCGGGGTCTCCTTGCACAAAAAAGCGATTCTTAATTTGCTCTTTGTTTTCTTTTGTACATTCCAGGATGTAATGATCTATTAATTCACTGGCACTTGGTTTATATTCCAGCGCAATTAAGTTAGCCCTCAGCGATTCATCAATGGTATTAAAATGCACGCAGAGCAAACCAACCTCTCGCGGTGGAAGGGGAACCACATTCAATTTTATTTCCGTTATGAAAGCAAGTGTACCTTCGGAACCTGCTATAAGTTTACAAAAATTAAAATCTTGTTCTCCTGCTGTGAATGGCGCTGTCTCGAGCAATACATCGATTGCATATCCGGTATTTCGCCGCTCCACAGTTTTTTTTGGAAACTCCTTTCGAATTTCCTCCTGGTTTTCATAATTGCTTAGCAGGCTCCTCACGGATCTATAGATTCCTGCTTCCAGGTCTTTACCCTCACATTTTTCATGAAACTGATCCAGGCTCAGCGATTTGAACTCCGCTTCAGAACCGTCGCTTAACAGTACTTTGACTTCCAGCAGATGTTCTCTCACACTTCTGTAAACAACGGAATTGGAACCGCAGGAATTATTGCCAACCATACCACCAATCATTGCCCGGTTTGCCGTAGAAGTTTCTGGTCCAAAAAAAAGACCATGTGGTATCAGAAACATATTCAGTTCATCACGAATGACACCTGGCTGTACCCGAACCCAATTTTCTTCTGTATTCAATTCAATGATCTGTGTAAAATATTTGGATACATCAACGATGATCCCGTTACCCACCACCTGCCCGGCAAGGGAGGTGCCGGCAGTACGGGGTATAAGTGAGGTTTTTTCTTTTCTTGCAAAATGAATCAATTTCTTAATGTCCGTTTCAGACCGCGGAACCGCTACCGCCATAGGCATCTCTCTGTATGCCGATGCGTCGGTGGCATACAAAGTACGCATGGTGGTGTCATCATAAAATTCTCCTTCCAATTCACTGGCCAGCTGCTTCAATTTCTCCTTCATTGATCCTTTCATTTGTGGTAATGCCCTTCTATTTTTTAAAAGGCTAAGTTGTTTCTTAAAAGTGATGCAAATATATTAAAACAGCATCGGCTTCCATATACGTGGCCAATAAGTAAAAGTTGACAATTACATCCATCAGTTTAAGAAAATATTATGTGCTCCGTAGATACAAAAAGTGGAGGAATAATCAGACCAGGTAGTAAACATAATATAACAGGGAACCGTGAAGTAATTGAAACGATTTAGTAACGAGAAGGAATTTCAACTATAATTATGGTATACATCGGAATGAGCTTAAGAAAAACACGGCAACAACCGGGCTGCTTTATCCCGGGTTTAACAGCGGTAACAAACCGCATTTATATTCATTCCTGCACCTACAGAGGCAAAGAGAATAATATCACCTGGTATTAATTGATGAGGGATTACCTGCTCCCGCTTCACCATATCAAACAAAGTGGGCACGGTTGCTACTGAACTATTACCCAACCAGTGAATGCTCATGGGCATCACATTTTCCAAAGGCTTTTCTCCATATAATTTATAAAATCTGTTGATAATACCTTCATCCATTTTTTCATTTGCCTGGTGGATGAATACTTTTTTCAATTGATGAATATCCACACCACTTTTATCAAGACATTCTTTCATAGCTCCAGGCACATAAGTCATAGCATATTCATACACCTTGCGGCCTTTCATTTTTATATACCGGATACGGGCATCGCTTCCCGGGAAATAAGATTGCCGCATATCTATATAATTCAACTCCTCCATACTGTGCGATTGTGCTACAGCTCCCAGGATGCCAGGACCATCCTCCGGTACTTCTTTATATTCTAATGTGCAGGCTCCTGCCCCATCGGAAAAGATCATGCTGTCTCGATCGTACAAATCAATGACTCTCGAAAGTGTTTCAGCACCTATTAATAAACATTTTCGGGCCATGCCTGCCTTACAGAATGCATCAGCCTGTATCATGGCTTGAATCCAGCCCGGGCAACCAAATAAAATGTCATAGGCCACGCATCCGGGATTTTGAATACCTAACTGATGTTTAACCCTATTGGCCAGGGACGGCACAGCATCCGTTTGAATTGTTTGCGAGATAACATTTCCAAAATTGTGGGCCACTATCAACTGATCGATAGTTTCCGGATCTATGCCACTATCATCCAACGCCCTTCTTGCAGCAATAAATGCAATGTCAGAGGTATTTAGATTATCGCATATATATCGTCGCTCGGAAATGCCCGTGATCTGCCTGAATTTTTCTACAATTTCACCGGAATTTGAAGTAAAGGGCAGGTTATTATCTGTATAAAAAGTATGATTTGTAAAATCATCATTTGATTGAACAGTAGCAGGAATGTACGATCCTGTTCCCGATATTACGGATCTGAACATAACCGGAAATCTTATTTATTAATTTCTTTTATCGTTTCAAAGGTAATGATAAAAAATATCAGAATATTTTCGATGGAGAAGAAAGCTGGGGCCCTCAACCGGCTTGGATGCTACTGCTTATACTTTTTTATAAAAAACCGCGGAGGCACAGCAAAAAGACTAAGGTTAACAACCGGAGCACCATTCAGGTTATTACTGACAATCACATCCGACCTTCCCCTGGGGCCATTGTTGAGGTTAAATCTTAAATTTTGGCGGTAACCACCTTCTATACCCAACCAAAGCCAGTCATAAATCTCTTTTTCGTAATTGACCATATATCGAAGTTCAGAACGAAACAGGTGCAGCTTATTGTAGTCATTGAATGAAGTGCCGTGATTATCTAGCCGGTAGGACGCTCCGCCTAATTCAAGACCCGCATACCAATAATTTTTTTCATTTTTAGTATACCGTAAACGAATATTAATGGGAAGTACACTTTCAATACCCAGGTTGCAATTGAAATTTTTATTAAATGAAATCACCGGCACTACCAATGGCACACCAAACGTATATCCATATGTAAATCCAACAGCATAGGAAAGATTCTCACTTTGCTTCCAGCCGATGAGCGGGGTTACTGAAAATTTCAAAAACTCCTTTTTTCCAAAATTATCAGAACCATAATCGCCATTAAGATCAAAGCTTGTTCTTAAAATAAAATATTTTTTATTTCGGGTAGGTTTCACCACGTAAAAATGGATACCGGCGCTTTTAAGGGGCCGGTCTTCGAGATCCTTATAAAATGGATAGTCCAGGGGTTGGTCATCACTGAACTGAAATTCTTCTTTCGTGTATTTCAAGCCAGCGGCAATAGTAAGAGACGATTTATGCACAATAGGAAACCGAAGCCTGAAATCGAACCTGTTATTGCGGCTGATCTTTCCTTCACTATCTCCAAAATTGCCCAATTTCCCTTTGGATTGAATTCCATACCCCTGCTGTACTTCATATTTTAGAATAACCGCCTTGGCACGAGGCAATCCAATTACAGAGGGATTGCAATATTCCTTTTCCTCAGGCCATGAAAAAATCTCCTGTGCATTTCCATGGTAACCTGCCGATAGGGAAAAGAATATGATCAACAAAAAGGAAAAGCAACATATTCGCATGGTGGCTTCAATTGGGATGTATAAGTATGGAAATATATTCTCAATCCTAAAACGAAAAACCGGTTCGATTATTTTTTAATAGAAACCGGAACTTAAAATACAAAGTCTTTTCAAATCTATCGACCCTCTATTATATTTATATTTTATGAGTACGAACTTCGCTCCTCCAAGGCTCCTTATTTCCATTGTCTGTGATCAAATAAAAAGATCTTTCCCGTTATTTCTTGCTGGCCTGGCTTTTATTTTTTCCGGAAACAAATTTCCTAACCTCATCAGGATAAATACCGATCAAATGTGTTCTTACACGGGCAGCCACGGGTACTTCTCTTCCCGGCAACTTCAACGTAATGGCTTTGGAAGCACCAGCCGGCATATGACAATCTATGCAATTATTTGAAATCGTAGAACCCAGTTTCCCTGTCATTTTGCAAATTTTTTCATGGTTAGCCTTATGACAATTAATACATCGCTGAGAAAACAATTTGGTATTTCCTCTTTCATTTTCATGCGAATTATGACAACTGGAACAGGTCATATCAGCGGCGGTAAAGCATTTACTTGCCGAGAGTAATCCAAACTGGTTTCCATGAACATCCACATTATCGAAATTAGGAGTAGCATTTTTCAGATCCTTTAATATAAAAAAATCAGATAATGCATTCCCAACAGTAAATTCAAATGAAGGCTTAATTTTTGACAAGGCCCCGCCATGGCACAGGGCGCAGAGATCCAGGTTTTGTTGCCTGCTGAGTTTGGCAGGATTTATAATATGCATTCCTCTTTTTTCCGAAGGATTGGCAGTTTGAAAATTAACATGCCCGGCGGCCGGACCATGGCATTTTTCACAATCCACACCAAATAAGATGTGGTTTTGATCAAATTCCTCCGGCTCTTTTCCCGGAGGCGAAATGGTTTCGGCAAATGTGGTATGGCATTCGAGGCAACGGGAAGTTATCAGTCGGTTTAGCACAACCTTGCTGGGAAATCCCGGGCTGTTGGCCCACTGGCCTGCTGCGGTATAATAAGTTATTGGCATTTGAAAAAGACTATTCTTTCTCCAATACAGGTAAGATTGTCCCTTTGCCCCTGAACCGGTAACGATATCAAAATGCAAAGCACGTTTTTCCTCACCATTTTGATATAGGACCTGGAAAAGCCCACTATCCCTTTTTTCCATTACTATTTCAGAAACCGGGCTAAAAGAAAATTTGTTTTTCCCTTTTTCAAAACTGCCGGGGATGTATTTTTCGAGTGCAGGTTGTGAGCTGAGATAGTGGCCGGTTTTTAAATGTTTTTCGTAGATATCCTTATGACAACCGCCGCAGGCAGCCGATCCGGTAAATTGGCTAAAGTTCACTTTCCTTTCGTAAGCTGGCAAAGCAGATTCTTCTTTTTCCTCAGCCTTAACTTTTTCTCCCTGTTTACCCATACACGTTGTCAGGAAAAAGACAATAATAACCATAATGCTAATGGCTATTGTAACCCGTTTGTACCTGTTATAAATTTTGATGCCTTCTATCTGCACTTTAGCTTCAATTTAAAAGTGAAAGCGAATACTTTTTGCAGGCAGAAAGATACGCTAGACGGTTCAAAGAGATCATGATGCATCCATCGATTTAGCCCAATTGTATTTAGCAACACTAGAGGCCCTTAAGTTTTCTTTGCAAAATAATGGTAGGATTTCTATTCAGATCACCTTCAAATCTTACCAGGTGTCTTTCATTTCCATCCTGAATAACTAATACCCCTGTATTGGGCGGTATGCGGCCTAGATTTTCAGCATACATAACAAGCCGTAAAGAATTGCCGTAAGATGCATGCACGTGAAGCATAGTAGTAAAACTTGTTGCGCTAAGGCCTTGCCGGCTAATTATTACTTTATCATTCACCACTACGCTAACCGTGTCCCCATCAATTTCACCATTATCGTACAAACTCAGCACAAGACTATCCGAGTGAAAGTAGATATTTTGAATGACCTCCGTTTTGCGGCTGGCTAAATTAGCTGCAGCAACCGGCCTTATATCAGGAACTATTTGTTGTGGACGGGAAGAAGTTGAGACTGAAGTTTGCTTCTTTTCGCCAGGTAAAGAAATATTGTTGGCTTCCTGCATCTCATTTTTTTCCGGCGTGGGAGGTCCAGAAGAGGCCTTTGCTACTACAGGATCCTCTTCTTTTACTATTTCTTTTTTATTGATAAAGGAAAGACTGCTTAATAAACTCATATTATTTAACCGGGCTGCCAGTTTTGATGAGGCATCGTTTCTTGCTTTTTGCAAGCGAATAGTTCCTTTATAGGATGATCTGTCAAGTGACCGGGTAAAAAATGAACCTGCGAGGATAAAGAGAGAATCTTCCCTTTCCAAAGAAAGATTACCAAAAAGAGTCACACGTTTAGAGGCAGTGGTGTAATTATTATATATCAGGTCTCCGTCTTCTATGATCAAATTATCCTTTCGGATTTTTATTTTCATTGATTTAACTCCGGTATTTTCTTTACCATCCATAGTAAAAGTGGTTAACGAATATCCCGAAAATTTACCACCGCTTTCACTGATCACCAGTTCATAGGGTAAAGATTCCCCGGTAGTAAATAAAAAGCCCGTCCAGATTCCGGTAAAATCCTGGGCAAAAATCTGCAATGGCAGAATGATCATTAATAATATTTTATCCATATAGCATTCTCGAAAAGAAGTTGGTCAGCCGGTAATTTTATATAGCCTCTTAAATTTAAGAAATACCAATGAACAAATGATTCAAATTAAAACAACAGAAAGTAATAACTGACTGCAATCCGAAAGGGGATTAGGTGCAGGACACTGTAAAAATGAAGCCGGTCTACTATTTTGCAGAGAACCCTTCTGCCAATACCACGTTGAGCCTTTTATCAAGGTAAAATGAAAAAAGGTAAGGCTGAGCTACGGCAATTTTCTTATTTGCAACAAACTGCGAGTCTATAATATGGAAAGTATGATTTATAGACCATACTATAGGTGAATGTTCCTGTTTAATGGGTTTTAATACTGTATAAGAAACAGGCTGATAATTTTCATTCCTGAATATTTTTAAAAGGACATAATCCTTTACATTTTCCCTGGCCAGTTCGTTGGCCGACCTGTTTACCTGAGCTTGTGAAATTATGGGAAGTAAAAAGAGGATAAGAATGGTGGTACGCATAGCAATAATTTTATGTTTTATAAACCCAGAAAAATTACCAGCTGCGAAAGATTAAAGTTAGTACACAATCAAAAGAGCTCTTCCTTCAAAAGGATGAATGGTCTGATTCAATTATGTAATGCCTGGTTAACATCCTTGCCGGAAGATCGGAATAATCATATGAGCTTTCACACTAGATATCCTGAACCCAATTTTCCTGAGATTCATCAAATAATTAATAATATCCTCGTAAAAAAAATATTCTTCTTATTTACAATAACCTGTAATTTTAGAGCCCTCATTCGTTTTTTATAAACAACACTTGGAAAAGGATAAAACACTAAAAAATAAATATAAAAACAACTAATTGCTATGTCAAAAATCAAAGTTGGTGTAGTGGGAACTGGTTTTATCGGCCCCGCTCATATCGAAGCACTGAGAAGATTACCAAATATAGAAGTGACCGCACTTTGTGAAGCCAGCATAGAACTTGCCAATTCCAAAGCAGCTCAATTAGGAATAGAACGGGCTTGCACATTTGAGCAGTTATTGGAAATGGATGATATAGTTTGTATTCATATCTGCACCCCTAATTTTCTTCATTACCCTCAATCAAAAGCAGCTTTGCTGGCAGGCAAACATGTGGTTTGCGAAAAACCTTTAGCCAAAGATCTTCATGAAGCGGAAGAACTCGTTGCCCTGGCAAAAAAAACAGGGCTGGTTAACGCTGTTCATTTTAATCTGCGATATTATCCCCTGGTACGACAAATGAAAACCATGCGTGAGAAAGGTGACCTTGGAGATATATATTCTATTATGGGTTCTTATTTGCAGGACTGGCTTTTTTATGAAACGGATTATAACTGGCGATTAGAACCCGATAAATCTGGTGACTCCCGTGCTATTGCTGATATCGGATCTCATTTAATGGATATAATAGAATATATAACGGGTTTAAAAACTACTGAAGTACTGGCCGATTTTAATACAATCCACAAGACAAGGAAGAAACCGCTGAAGCCATTGGAAACGTATTCTTCAAAAACACTAAAGCCCGAAGATTATGCTGATGTTCCCATTACCACGGAGGATCATGCGAATGTATTATTGCGATTTGATAACGGTAACCGGGGCTCTATTACTGTATCACAAGTGTCTGCAGGCCGGAAAAATCAATTGAAACTTGAACTCTCCGGCTCTAAAAAGACATTTGCCTGGAACTCAGAAGCTCCCAACCATGTTTGGATAGGCAATCGCAATGGCTATAATGAATCCATTATGCGTGACCCCTCACTAGCCTACCCCGAAGCAAGTGCTATTATGACTTTTCCCGGTGGACACAACGAGGGGTTTCCTGATACATCCAAACAGTTATTTAAAGAAGTATATGCGGCAGTAGCCGAAGGAAAGCAACCGGAAAAAGCTCCCTATCCTACGTTTGCAGATGGCTTCCGGGAACTTCTGATCTGCGAAAGGATTTTAGAGAGCAACAAGAAACAAACCTGGGTAAAAGTCTAATAGACATTTTAAAAATACTTTCTCTTTTTATACGGCAGAAAGGCATTTCAATTTCATCAACTTTAAATGAGCAATAATGGAAGAAAAATTTAACGAAGCAACCTCCAATCGACCCCAGGGAGAAAGACCAATTGATTCTCCTTTATTGCTGATCAATTTGCCGGCACTAATAACCCAAATCAAAACTGAAGATGCATGGAATAAAAATGACCGTAATGCCATTACAGTTTTTAAGACAAAAGGGATGAATATTGTTCTGGTGGCACTCCATGCACATGCAGAAATGAAAACTCATACGGCCCCGGGTACTATCTGCATAAATGTGTTGGAAGGTGCTATTAAATTCAATACTCCCGATGAGTCGCTAGAGATTTTGCAGGGAAAACTATTGACATTACATGCGGAAATACCACATAGTGTACTGGCCACAGAAGATGCAGTCTTTTTACTTACCTTATGTGGTTAAAGTTTTAACCAACATAAAAACCTGGCAGCTCTTTATATATCGCTACCAGGTTTTTATTTTATGATAAGCCAAAGGACGGGGTAAAAGAAGTACTCTAAATAATCTACGATCAGAAATTGATCCCTGCTTTTAGTCCCCAAAAGCTATAGGTTTCGGAAGCCTTCCATGTTTCATATTTTGCCAGTACATCAATTCCCAATAATCGCACACCAATACCGGGTGAAAAAATAAATGCAGTTTGATCACCTCCGGTAAACCTGGCCACACCGCTCTCCATTTTTGCATATAAACCTGGTACTATGCGATATTTAAGGCCCACTCGAACGGGTACTGCATTAATGGAGGGCATCTCTATCGTTTCATTAGATTTAACCACGGTTTTTCCACCAAAATGCATAAAACCCAATGATCCTGAAACACCAATTTTACCCAACCGAACATCCGCCCCTAACCCGGCACCGTAACCACTTTTATTTGTTTCATCAAAATTCCCAGTCGGCCATCCTGCTTCTATAAAAGGGCCCACACTAAATCCTTTTAGTTGGGTAAATCCAGGCGATGACAATAATATCAGGACCAGCAAACCAAAAAAGGATTTCATTATTTTAAGTTTGTCGTGATGCGTCAAATTTCCTGCCACAGCTGTGTCCATGTTGCAAAATTGCTGTTAACCATTGAAAAAAGTATAGCAATTCCTTAAAACTTATTGGCATATTTTCTGACCATTGAGACCCTATGCATAATTCAAAATACATTTTCGCTTTTTTCGTGTTTAGCCTTTTTGCCTTCCCTATAATAGCACAGGAAAAGGGAAAACAGTTAACGCTTGATTTAGTGAAATCAAGACATTTTGCTTTCAACGCTGAGTCTGTTAATCCCCAAAGAGGAAGTGTGCGATATCTTTCTTCAGGATACGACCTGGTAATAAAAGGTGATACGGTTATTGCTTTTTTGCCTTTTTTTGGACGAGCCTATTCCACTCCGATTAATACGAATGAAGCTGGTATTAAATTTACCTCTACTGATTTTGATTATTCTAGTGAGAAAAAAAAGAAAAACAGGTGGGAAATAAGAATTAAGCCGGCAGACACACCGGAAATTCAGGAATTGTTTCTAACAATTTTTGATAACAAAAAAGCTTTCCTGCGTATTAACAATGTGCGTCGTGAAAGTATCTCTTATAATGGTTTTATAAAAGAAACCTCTCCCAGGCGATAAAAAACCATTTTAGTCTAAACCGGCGTAGATGAGGCAAAAGTTCTTGAAATTGTTTTGGAAAGCGTTTTATTAGAGCAATAAAAAAGTCGCAGCTTTGTAATCTGCGACTTTTATTCTAGTAGTCCTGGTTAATTATTTTATAACACCACATCCGATCCTGCTTCCGGCATCACCCGTTGGTTGTGTTTTGAAATCATCTACACCGCCGTGTACAATGATTGCTTTGTTCAAAATATTCTTGTCATGCTTGCCGCCTATTGTCCACAGGTCAGTTTCCAGGTTCAATGTTCCTTTCCCCTTTGAATCAAGTTTTACATTTCCTATATCCCCGGAGTGGAAACTACCAGAGCCCCATTTTCCGTGTTCAGTGTTCGTTGGATTCCAGTGGCCATGAGCCATTTTACCCGAATCGCTGCAATCTCCATGCTCGTGAATATGGACTGCCACACTTTTACCTGCTTTGGCGGCCACGGTAATATCCAACATCATTCTCACCTTACCATTAGAGGCATTCTCAAATTTTACTGTTCCGCTTACTGCCGTATCCGAAGAGGTGCCGGAAAGCTCCGCTTCAGCATGGTCGGCCATGGGTTGCGTTGCGGTATCGGTACCCATGTCCATATTAGTATGATCGGTACCTGCTTTTGAAACTTCTAAACTATCACTGGTAATAGTTTCGCTGTTCTTTTCTTCATTGTTACATGCCCAGGCTAAAATGGTAACAACGAGCATCCATAATGTAATCCTGGATAAAAATGATTTTTTCATATAAGAAGAATTTGGTTTACAAAATTTGTATCAACCGGAACTTTACAAAAACCCTACCCCTTTTCATACATCATTAACAGGTTAGCCTTATTTTCAAAACGGGTAGTTTTATCTACAATGTGTTAGAAAAAATTAATATTCCTGACGATTTTTTATGATGCCGGTTTTTATTCCTAGGTAATAAAATTAAGATGATTAAAACCAGTTTGCCTTAAATAATTTTAAAGGGGTAAATCAGAAATGAAAAGATAAATGGAACTAATAACTTTTGAGGAAATTGAAAATCCTTTTTAAAAATAACCCGTACCAAAATCAAAACTGGTTCAATTAATGATTAGAGTATATCTTCGCCCTCTTTAAGAAAGGCAAAATTATTTATGGCATTCCTCGAAAAGCATCTCGTTGTAAAAAAATCAACCATCCCTGACTCCGGTAAAGGTTTATTCACAACCAAACTTATAAAAAAGGGAACCCGCATCATCGAGTATAAAGGAAAAATAACTACCTGGAAAGATGTAAAGCATAATGATGGAGCCAATGGATATATTTATTATGTGACCCGCAACTACGTAATTGATGCGCATAATTACAGAATGTCCCTGGCCCGATACGCCAATGATGCCCGGGGGTTGAAAAAAATATCCGGGATTTCAAATAATGCTATTTATGTGCAGGAAAACCGGCGTGTGTTCATAGAAGCCTCTAAAGATATTCCTGCTCATTCTGAAATATTGGTAGCTTATGGCAAAGAATATTGGGAAGCAATACGGTACAATTACAAGTTAGAATTACAAAAAAAAAGATCTGAGCAAATTCTTCTGAACGTATAACATCCACTAATTATGCAGGAACACCTTAGATTAATTTCTTATCTTTACAATTAAAAAATAGTTAATTATGTCGTTGCTTAACCAGAATACTAAAAAAGACAAAAAGAAAGAAAATAAGAAGGCGGCTTCTGCTACTAAAGGCGGTTCTAAATTTATTCAGAAGCCTAAATCAACAGGTTTTGTAGCCAAGCAGGCTAACACGGGCTCCCAGCGGGGCAGTTGATCAAAAATGGTCTTAATTTTTCCAAAAGATATATGACAAAGGAGGATCTACTGAAAGAGCTTGCACTGGAAACATATGTTGCATTAAGACCTTCAGCAGTTCACGGTATAGGAGTTTTTGCTATCACCGATATCACCCGGGGATGCCGGGATATGTTTTCAAATAAGGGTGACAACTGGATAAAATTACCCTTCCCGGATGTAGATAAATTACCGCAACACTCAAAAGAGTTAATTGAAACTTACTGCCTTTACGACAACGGAAATTATTTTGTACCGGACTACGGCTTTAAGCTAATGGACCTCGTTAACTATCTGAATCATTCCTCTTCTCCAAATATTAAGTCTGTTAATGATGGGGAATATTTTGAAGCCATTACTGATATTCCTGCTGGCACTGAATTATTAATTAATTATGGAGAGATCGCAGAAGTGGAAGGGTATGAATAATTGAATACTGATTTGCACGTCCTCGCCGTAAAAGATTTTATAAAACTAATTTTGAATGAATCAATCCCGTCCAAAGGCAATCTGACAAGCCAGGCAAATTCTTAGCGCTTTAAAAATTTTCCCTTTAATAGTTTATCCATCACAAATTCTTTCAGATTCCGGCTGATGGGAATATCATGTGTTCCTATCCGGATATTGTTCCCCTCTATACTCTCAATCTTACCTGCCGAAATAATAAAAGACTTATGTGTTTTGATAAACTGGTCAGCCGGGAGGTATTCCTCAACGGATTTAAAAGTGAGATAGGTTATGTATTTTTTCTGAGCTGTATGAATGACCACATAATTTTGCAATGCTTCGGCAAACAATATTTCATCAAAAAATAATTTAATTAATTTATTGTCTGCTTTTATAAAGAAAAATCCGTGCGCATCTTCTGGCAGGTTTAAAGAATTCTTTTCCCTGATCTCATAATATTCCCTTGCCTTTAAAGCTGCTTTAAAAAAACGATCAAATGAAACCGGCTTGACGAGGTAATCAAGAGCATTTAAATCAAAGCCATCCAGGGCATATTGCGGATAGGCCGTGGTAAAAATAACAGGAGGTGCATTTTTAAGTGTTTTAAAAAAATCAATTCCATTAATCTTCGGCATCTGGATATCCAGGAAAAGTAAGCCGGTTTCACCTTTACTTATCAGTTCTGCAGCCTTCAGCGGATTATCAAATTCACCTTTCAATACAAGAAAATCTATATCAGAGATATATTCTTTCAGACCTTTTTTGGCCAGTGGTTCATCGTCTATAATAATACAATTGATTTTCATAATGAATGATTAATTGACAGTACTATTTTTATACCTGTTAATCGATCTTCAATTTTAAGCAGACCTTATAAGTCTCGTTTTCATCAAGGATCGTTAATTCATGTCGCCCCGGATATAATAATTCTAATCTCCGCTTTACATTATTCAAACCGATGCCGCTAAATTGATCACTCGTCTTTCCCTTATCACAGGAATTTTCCGCTGAAAAAATAAACTGTCCATTTCCCCGGTTTAGTTCAAGCCGCACAAAATTGGTTTTCTCATTAAAGGATGACACATGCTTAAAGGCATTTTCAACAAAAGGAATCAAAAGCAGGGGTTCGATCAGAAAACCGCTGACCTGCGGAGAATAATTAAAGGAAACTGAATAATGCTCATCTTTTCTCAGTTTTTGAAGGTCTACATAATCCTTCAGATAGCTGATCTCCCGTTCTACTGGTATCCTGGCGCCATTTACCTCATACAACTGGTACCGGAGCATGTCAGAAAATTTATGCAACGACTCCCTGGCTTCATTATTTTTTTTATCGATCAGGAAATAAACAGAATTGAGAGAATTAAATAAGAAGTGTGGGTTGATCTGTGATTTCAAAAAATTCAATTCTGCCTCCGCTTTCTCTTTGGCGGTTTCTGCCATTCGTTGTTGCAAGCGGGTAAAGTCCATCATTAACTTAACGGCAGCACCCGCTATCACCAGGAAAAAATGCGGAATAACATTATCATAGATCCTTCGTTTCAGATCGCCGGAGAAGCTAAATAACTGAGGAATATCCATGATCCTCCCGAGGATATTCATCTTTAAAACACTGCTGGTAACTACCAGCAGGAAAAAGGCTAATACAAAAGCCGTGTACTTTTTTTTATAAAAGAGCCGGGGAAGTAAGACATAGTTAGTAATATAAATCATCAAAGCGAGGTCGATCACTTTAATGGTTGTAATCAGGAAGGCCCTTCCGGGTACTGTATAATCTTCATAACGCAAGAAATACCAGAATCCGAATACGAGCATCCAGAAAAAGAGATGATGTAACTTATATTTAAACACCCACCGGTTTTGCATATGCAAATTAAAATTACACTTTCCCTATGGTAAAAAACTTTACACCACGTGAACCGAATTCAGGATGAACGACAACTTTTCCTTTCGTCAGCCAACAGCCTCCGCTGGTGTAAATATTTTGTGCCCACTATCAATTTGAAGGAGATTTGCCCTTATATAATTAAAACAAATGAAAAAGGTTTTTATCATCTTACTATTATATGGCATCTCAACAGCAGGTTGCTCTCAAAAAAATAAGGAAAATAACGCTTCGCAAAAAGGAGAATTATTGGTAGGAGGAAATTGTGAAGGATGCGAAGCCATTTTTGAATGCCCTGTCCTATTTAAAGATTTAGTCTATACAGATACCTTACCCGATTTCTACGACCAGGGACCCCGGATAGAAATCAGCGGAACGGTGCTTCATAATGATGGTAAAACACCCGCGGCTGACATTATAATGTATGTTTATCATACGGATCAAACTGGTATATATCCAAAAAAAGGAAATGAAACAGGATGGGCTAAAAGACATGGATATATCCGCGGATGGATAAAAACTGATAAAAATGGAATTTATAAATTTTATACTCTTGTACCGGCTTCCTACCCTCAAAGTAAAAATCCAAAACATATTCATGCCACTATAAAAGAACCCGGTAAAAGTGAATACTGGATAGATGATTACTTTTTTGCAGAAGACCCTTTCCTGCAAAATGAAAATTCAAGCCGACCACCACGTGGTGGAAATGGTATAATAAACCCCGTTAAGGATAGCGACATGTTAAAAGCTACACGAAATATTATTTTAGGACTTAATATACCAGGATATCCAAAACCCGGCAGCTAATAACATTTGCTCAAAATAATAATAGCTATTTTCTTTTGTACAAAGAAAACCACCCTGCATTTTTCAATAAAAGTAACCCTTTAAGTACTTATTTATTATTCGCTGTGTTTCTTTCACCAAATATCAGGCTACCGATCCTGATCAGGTTACTTCCCTCTTCAAGCGCAATTTTATAATCGCTGCTCATACCAAAAGATAGCGTTTGTAAATTCAAATTTGTCATTTGAATTTCTGCATGTTGATCGGATACTTTTTTCAGCCTATTAAATTCGGATCTTACTAATGATTTGTCGTTGGAAAAGGAAGCCATACCCATTAATCCGACAATTCGAATATTCGACAAGTTCAAATCTCTGTATTCTTTGATTAGTATATCCAATTCATCTTCACTTAATCCATATTTAGTTTCTTCCTGTGCGATATGCATTTGAAGCAAACAATCAATAATCCGATTGTGCTTTTTTGCCTGCTTGTTAATTTCTTTCAGCAAATTCAAACTATCCACACCATGTACCAGGTAAACAAAAGGAGCTATATATTTTACTTTATTGCTTTGTAAATGGCCGATAAAATGCCAGCGAATATCGTTCGGCAGCTGGGTTTCCTTATCAACAAGCTCCTGTACATAATTTTCGCCAAAGTCCCGGTGGCCCATATCGTACAGTTCTTTTATATCTTCAGCTGGTTTTGATTTAGAAACAGCCACAAGGGTTGCGCCGGACAATTCTGCCTCTGTTTTTAGTTCATAATATTTTTCCCTGCTAGCGGCCATATTGATTATTATTTCCTATTGAAAACAAAAAATGTGCATTAGAATTTCTTCATGAGCACATTAATTACTTTTCCTTTACTATTTTAATTTTTCAGAATGCTCCGGCTTATCACAATACGCTGCACCTCACTTGTTCCTTCATAAATCTGAGTAATTTTTGCATCCCGCATCAACCTTTCCACATGATATTCCTTTACAAACCCATATCCCCCGTGGATTTGTACGGCCTCCACGGCTGCCCACATGGCTGCCTCCGATGAGAAAACTTTTGCCATGGAACTGCTTAATGTATAATCTATATTATTATCTTTTTCCCAGGCAGCTTTTAAGCAAAGCAGCCTGGCAGCTTCTATTTTTGTGGCCATATCCGCCAGTTTAAATGCAATGATCTGGTGATTCATAATTTCTGTTCCAAATGCTTTGCGTACTTTGGAATAATCTCTTGCCCGCTCAAAGGCGCCGCTGGCAATCCCCAGGGCTTGCGAAGCAATTCCAATTCTGCCCCCGGCGAGGGTCTTCATGGCAAACGTAAATCCGAAACCATCTTCCCCCACCCTGTTTTCCTTGGGAACTTTTACATCTGTAAACATTACGGTGTTTGTGTCACTACCCCTGATACCTAATTTATTTTCTTTAGCTGCAACAGTTACACCCGGCCAGTTCTTTTCAACAATCAATGTATCAATTCCCCGGGAACCCTTTGCGGCATTCGCTTGTGCCATTACCAGGTAAACACTGGAAGTACCTCCATTTGTTATCCAATTCTTTGTTCCATTTAATAAGTAATGGTCTCCTTTATCTTCTGCTGTTGTTCGCTGAGACGTGGCATCGCTTCCAGCTTCAGGCTCACTTAGCATAAAAGCACCTATGTATAATTCGTTATCCTTTTTACCCTGTGCAAGTGGAACCAGGTATTTCTGTTTTTGTTCCTCTGTTCCAAATTGTTCCAGGCCATAACAAACCAGGCTATTATTTACACTCATCACTACACTCACACTTGCATCTACTTTACTTATTTCTTCCATGGCCAGCACATAACTCATCGTGTCCATTCCGGCGCCGCCATATTCCGGACTCACCATCATACCCAGGAAGCCCAGATCAGCCAATTTCTCAATTTGGTCACGGGGAAATTGTTGTTTTTCGTCACGTTCAATTACTCCAGGGAGGCATTCATTTATTGCAAAATCCCGGGCTGCTTTCTGAATCATCTTCTGTTCTTCCGAAAATTCAAATTTCATACGGCAAAATTTTAATTTTGATCCGCAAAGATAAGGGCAAAGGTTACGGTTAAAATGTTACTAAGCCGCTCTACCGTTCTGAAAAAAACTATACTGAACTAATTTTGGGATATCAATTGAACAGAGCAAAACTGCATTTCATTTTTCATCTTCTGCCGCCAGTACAAAAAGGAAAGTGGATGATCTTTTTTTGACGTAATTTGCACCGCATATAAAAACCAGATTTGAGGGATAAAGCCATGAAAAAAATTCATATTATATTATTGGTACTTGTAGCCGCTGCTATTGCAGTTCTGATCAGTTTTTTACAAACGGCAACTACTTACGATACAGTAGATACAGCAATTTCTAAAGAAGGTAAGTTCGTTCACCTGATGGCCCGTTTAGATAAATCTCAGCCAGTTGAATACGATGCCTTAAAAGATCCGAATTTCCTTGCTTTCACAGCTGTGGACACATTGGGAAAATCGGTGAAAGTTATTTACCACAATCCAAAGCCGGAAAATTTTGAGATCAGCGAAAGATTAGTTTTGAAAGGTAAATACATTGATAATTATTTTGATTGCAAAAGCATTCAAACGAAATGTCCATCTAAATACAAAGACGATATGAAGGCTGCTGAAAAAAATATTCAATCTGCCGCATTTACCAGGTAAATAGAGGTTGGACCCTGGTGGAGTATAAATTAATAAATACTAAATAACGTATAGAAGATGACCGGCAGCCGGTTATTTTTTAAACAAACTCTCTCTTCACAATGGATTACACAGGCGAGCATCTCTTACCCGGTCAGTTTGGCCATTTTTTTATCGTGCTTTCATTGGTTGCTTCCATCGTGGCTTCCTTTGCCTACTTAAAATCCACACTTTCAAAGGAAGGAACGAACTCAGCTTATTGGAAGAAATTGGCCCGGTTCGCATTTATTACTGAAACTATTTCTGTTATTGTCATCTTTTCCATCCTCTTTTATATTATTTCAAATAACCTGTTTGAATATAAATATGCCTGGCAGCACAGTAGCCGCTCCCTGGAAGGGAAATATTTATTAGCCTGCTTCTGGGAAGGCCAGGAAGGGAGTTTTTTGTTGTGGAGTTTCTGGCATTGTCTGTTGGGTCTTGTTCTAATAAAGTCGGCCAAACAATGGGAGGCCCCTGTAATGACGGTGGTCAGCTTTACTCAATTTTGCCTGGCCACTATGGTTGCGGGCATTTATTTCTTTGGTGAAAAACTTGGCTCCAATCCCTTTATATTATTGAGAGATTCAGGCGTTCTGGATAATGCACCCGCCCTGCATATCAATATGGATGTGAATCAATCATTGCGACCCGATTATATGCTGTCAATTAAGGATGGCAACGATCTAAATCCTTTGCTACAAAATTATTGGATGGTGATCCATCCTCCTGTTTTGTTCCTGGGCTTTGCGTCCACGCTTATTCCTTTTTCATTTATGATAGCCGGATTATGGACAAAAAAATTCGGGGATGTTCTAAAACCTGCTTTACCGTGGTCGTTATTTTCACTGGCGGTATTAGGTGTAGGAATAATGATGGGAGCTGCCTGGGCTTATGAATCATTAACCTTTGGGGGTTATTGGGCCTGGGATCCCGTAGAAAATGCTTCACTTGTTCCCTGGTTAATATTAGTTGCGGGAGTACATACTATCCTTATTTATAAACACAGCGGACATTCCCAGCGGTCAGCCTATCTTTTTCTTTTTTTGACATTCATTTTCATTCTTTATTCCACTTTTCTTACGCGTAGCGGAATTTTAGGCGAAGCTTCTGTACATGCGTTTACTGACCTGGGAATGAATGGCCAGCTGTACATGCTACTTTATTCATTTACCTGGTTGCCTGCTTTCCTTGTAGCTACAACTTTAAATCAAAAAAAGATCACTGGAATTGTTGGTATCGTACTTCTTCTGGCATCCTATTTCAGCGGTATCCCTGCAATTGCGTTTATTACCATTATTATCGGACTTGGTTTTGTTGTTTTCCAGATCCAAAAACAAGTGCCAACTATTACAAAAGAAGAAAGCGGCAATTCCCGTGAATTCTGGATGTTTATCGGAGCACTGGTATTCTTTCTTTCTGCCATCGTTATAATTAGCAAAACATCTCTTCCCGTTATCAATAAGATTTTTGATATAAAGTTAGCGGCACCGGAAGACGAAGAAATGGCCTATAACCAAATACAAATTTTTGTTGCCATTATTATTGGATTACTTACCGCTATAACACAATATATAAAATATAAAAGCACTACCGGGAAGGCGTTCTGGAAAAAAATTGGCATTCCAACGGGAGTTGCTATTATTCTTGCGATACTGATCCTGGTGTTTGGAAATATAAACTATGACAAACACGGACCTGCTTACCTGGGTGCCATCTGGCTTGCCGTGGCTTGCAGCGTTTATGCAGTTGTTGCTAATGCCGCATATATCTGGCTGGGTTTAAAAGGAAAATTAAAACTATCAGGTGGTTCTATTTCCCATGCTGGCTTTGGCCTTGTATTGTTGGGTATCCTTATTTCCTCATCGAAAAAAGAAGTCATTTCTAGAAATACCAGTGGCATTGCTATTGATTTTGGCTCAGAAAGCAAGGAAAAAACGGGTGAAAATCTTACACTCATTAAAGGCTTGCCCATGAAAATGGGAAAATTTGACGTAGCCTATCTGGGTGACTCTGCACATCCTAAGAAACAACAATGGTATTACACTATTCATTTTAAAAGCCGTACAGACGATGAAGAATTTACTCTGCGGCCCAATGCTTTTGTAAATTATAAAGGAAACGAAGGATTAATGGCCAATCCTGATTCAAGACATTACTGGGATCATGATGTTTTTACCTATATCTCAGCCTTACCAAATCCCGAAAAAAACCAGGACACGGCCAATTTCAGAAGTAATATCGTAAACATTGGTGATAGTATTTTTTATTCAAAAGGATACCTGGTATTAGAAAAGATCACTACAAAAGATAATATGCCCTTTGAAGGCTTTCAGCCTGGAGATAAGGCAACCGTAGCAAGTTTGAAGGTTTATTCCTTTAATAAAACCAGTTATACCTCTGAACCTTTGTTGATTAGCCAGAAAGGCAACTTGTTTGCTTTACCAGATACCATCATGTCAGAAAGCCTGATTGTAAGAATAAACAGTGTAAAGGAAGACACAAGCGGGGCTGATATTGGAGTAAAAGAATCCAGCGCCATTCTGGAATACGTAACTCTGAAAGCATACAAATTCCCTTTTATAAATGTATTATGGCTTGGAATCATTATTACCGCCATCGGAATAATTATTAGCATGGTCCGAAGAATTCAAGTTAACCGCCTGAGACCAGAAAGTTAAAACTTTCACATTTTCAAAACAGCGGCGGAATTAGTTTTGCTGTCTTGTAATTCATTGATACATTTTATAAATTTATGGCCGGATGAGCCACTTCATTTTAAAAATAAGAATATATAAAATTGCCTTACTGGTAATACTGATCTTATCAGGAGTCTTACTAAGTGCTCAAACTACTCCTCTTCAGGATTCAATTGACGCAAGCGAACCTATGCCCTCATATGAAGAAAGATCTAAAAAATGGGGACCCAATGATACTCTCCTGGTTGATGCGATCTGGTATCGTAGCGAAATGCAACCATACAAAGAGGAAGAAATGGTGTGGGTGTCCAAATTGCCTCCAAAAAAACTGGAGAAGATGATTGCCGAATGGACAAGATTGCGGAATGCAGTTTATGTAACCTATCCTTATGCGAGAGTAGCCGGAGTTGCCATTAATGATATAAATTTAAAACTGACAGCAGTAAAAGGAAAAAAAGAACGGAAGGAATATATAAAATCAAGGGAAAAAGAATTAAGAAAAAGTTTTACTGAACCTCTTTCCAATCTTTCTGTATACCAGGGCCGGGTTTTAATGAAACTGATCAACCGGCAAACAGGTAATAACTGTTATGAGATCATAAAAGAATATAAAGGCGGAATGAGTGCCAGGTTGTACCAGACGGTAGCGTTTTTTTTCAACAGCAGTTTGAAACAACAATGGGACCTGTCCGATAAAGTAGACCGGCAAATTGAAAATTTTGCCAATGAAATTGATGGGGTCTGGTATGGCAATCCTTATCGTAAATAAACAGAAATACGAAATTTTCAGTTATAGTTTTTAATTGCAGTTACATCTCATAATGGTGGGTTCATTTGTTCATTGGTAGTACATGCAATAAGGTAGATTACTTCCTCATTTATTGAACCCAACTGGTCTTTATCTTTGCCGCTTCAATTTTATAAAATGAAATTAGATATTCTCGCTATTGGTGTTCACCCGGATGACGTGGAACTGGGATGCTCCGGCACGCTGATCAATGAACAAAAACTGGGAAAAAAGATAGGCATAGCTGATTTAACACAAGGTGAACTAGGTACAAGAGGAACAGTAGAAACCAGGTATCAGGAAGCTGCCAACGCAGCAAAATTGATGGGAGCTTCAGTAAGAGAAAATCTGAAAATGAGGGATGGCTTCTTCAAAAACGATGAAGAGAATCAATTAAAGGTTATTCAACTTATCCGAAAATATCAGCCTGAAATTATTATTGGCAATATTCTGCACGACCGCCATCCCGACCATGGCCGGGCTGGTAAGTTGATCAGTGATTGCTGCTTTCTCTCGGGCCTTGCCAAATTAGAAACGGTAGATGATAAAGGCCATCCGCAAGAAAAATGGCGGCCCACCTACTACCTCCAATATTTACAGGATTGGTTTCATGAGCCCGACTTACTTATCGATATAACAGATGTGTTTGACCAACGTATGAATGCTATAAAAGCATATAGTACCCAATTTCATTCAGGGCAAGCCGGCAGCGATGGCCCTCAAACATATATTTCTACGCCAGATTTCCTGGAGAGTGTTATTGCAAGATGCAGGATGTTAGGAAAAAGAATAGGCGTTAAATATGCGGAAGGTTTTGTAACGGAAAAGAAAATAGGCATCAAAACCCTGGATGCTCTGATTCAAAATGAAACTTAAAGGTATAGGGATAAGCAGTTTACCAAAGTAATTATATTCTTAAATTATCTTCATTGATCAATAAAACCTACCAGTTTTCAACTTTATGCTTATATAAAATTATTTATCCCCGCATGTGTACTATTACTTCTATGTGACCGTTTTATCAACATCTTAAGTTACCTTTGCGCCGCATCAAATTTTTATTTATATACATGTCCAGTCCAAAATTCCCAAAAACACCTCTACCCTTTCACGGGGAATTAAAAAGGCGTATCGCCGAATATTTTGCCAGTGCAGGAAAACCTACAACCGGAAATTTTAAACTATACTTTAAAGCTATCCTTTTTGTTTTAAGTTTCATTGCCATATATGTTCATCTTGTTTTCTTTACCCCAACAGCTCTATGGGCTATTGGTGAATCCATCCTGTTGGGCTGCTTAACCGCTGCCATCGGTTTCAATGTTATGCACGACGGGGCGCATGGAAGCTTTAGCCCGTATAAATGGATAAATAACATGGCATCTAATGCTGCCAATTTTTTGGGAGCCAGCCAGTATATGTGGAAAACAAAGCACAACGTTATTCATCATACTTATACTAATATTCACGGAGTAGACGATGACATAGAAGCCCGTCCCCTGCTTCGTCTTTGCGACGAACAGCAACATTACAAGATTCATAAATTTCAGCATTTCTATTTTTGGGCCGCCTATTCCTTGTTGTATATTTATTGGGTTTTCGTTACTGATTATAAAAAATATTTTACGGGAAAGATTGGATCCACCCCGCTCAGAAAAATGACTCTTGGCGAACATTTTTCGTTCTGGTTTTACAAATTTGCCCACGCCGTAATTTTTGTCGCTCTTCCTATTTACCTGGTTGGTTTTATTCCATGGGTCATTGGATTTACAATTATGGGTGTGGTAGCCGGATTTGTTTTAAGTATTGTTTTCCAGCTGGCGCACACTGTGGAGCATACTCACTTCCCTTTACCAAATGAAGCAACTGGGAAAATGGAAGACGAATGGGCCATACACCAGATCAAGACCACTGCCAACTTTGCTACCAAGAATAAATTAGTTAGCTGGCTTGTAGGCGGACTCAATTTCCAGGTAGAGCATCATTTGTTTCCCAAAATATCCCATGTGCATTACCCGGCCATAAGTAAGATCATCAAGAAAGCCTGCCAGGAATATAACATTCAATATATTGAATATAAGAGGGTGCGTACGGCAGTGGCTTCCCATGTAGCTTTTTTAAAAGAAATGGGAAAAAACCCTCATCATCATATTTCCGCTTAATAAATAGTTTAAGATTAAATTAATTCTTAAACATCCCGTTAATCCGGGGTGTTTTTTTTTACCTTCGATAAAAGGCCCCGGCGAATTGTAATTTAAATTTGAATATTATCTTAAAATGGAAAGGCTTTTTTACACGCTGGGCCAATACACTTTATTAAATTAAGATTCCTCTTTTTTGCCTTCAGCAAATCATACCTTTTCACTTGAAGACTTAGGCCTATTTTTGCACCTCAAAATACCAACATGGCGAAAGTAAAAGTCGGGATCGTGCAAATGAGTTGCTCTGATAGTAAACAAGAAAATTTGCAAAAAGCAATAGGAAAAATAAAAGAAGCCGCCGCTAAAGGCGCTCAGATAGTTTGCCTGCAGGAATTATTTACTTCTCTTTATTTCTGCGATGTTGAGGATTACGACAATTTCAAATTAGCGGAGCCTATTCCAGGCCCTTCTACCGATGCACTTTCAGAAACAGCAAAGGAATTGGGTGTGGTTATTATTGCCTCCCTGTTTGAAAAAAGGGCACAGGGGCTTTATCATAACACAACCGCAGTGCTGGATGCAGATGGCCGTTACCTTGGAAAATACCGGAAGATGCACATACCTGATGATCCCGCCTATTATGAAAAATTTTATTTTACTCCGGGTGACCTGGGATATAAAGTATTTGAAACAAAATTTGCAAAAAGTGGAGTGTTAATTTGTTGGGATCAATGGTATCCCGAAGCTTCTCGTATCACTTCCCTGATGGGAGCCGAAATATTATTTTATCCAACTGCCATAGGCTGGGCTAAGGCCCAGGATGAGCCCACGAACACGGAACAATATAATGCCTGGCAGACCATTCAGCGAAGCCATTCAGTAGCCAACGGCCTGCATGTAGTTAGTGTGAACAGGGTGGGCCATGAGCAAAACGGTGCAATGAAATTTTGGGGCGGATCTTTTATTACAAATCCTTTCGGGAGCATTCTATATAAGGCTTCGCATGAAAAGGAGGAAGTGCATGTGGAGGAACTGGATCTTGACAAAACCGACCAATACAGAACGCACTGGCCCTTTTTAAGAGATCGAAGAATAGATACCTACCAGGCTATTACCAAGCGTTATATCGATGAAGAAAAAATTTAGTTTCAAACTCAAATACAACTCTTTACAAGCGTTACCGAACTATTTATTATGGCAAAACCCATTGCATCATTAAAAGATTCAGGATATACTTTTCCGGCCGAATTTGCCCCACATATCGCCACCTGGCTAAGCTGGCCTCACAAAGAAGCCTCATGGCCCGGAAAAATAAACTCCATTTTCCCCTCCTTTGTAAAATTCATTAAGGAACTGACAAAAGGGGAAATAGTTCGGATCAACGTCAATAATAAAATGATGCAGCAGTTTGCCATTATGCACCTGGAGAACAGGGGTGTTGATCTGGGTAAAGTTGAATTTTACCTGCATCCTACTAATGATGCCTGGTGCAGGGATTATGGCCCTGCGTTTTTAATTAACCCAAAAGCGGAACACAAAAAAGTGATTGTGGATTGGGGATACAATGCCTGGGGTAATAAATATCCTCCTTATGACCTTGATGACGTTATTCCTACATGGATCGGGAAGGAGTTTAATACTCCCGTTTATTATCCTGGTATAGTAATGGAAGGGGGCTCAGTAGATTTTAACGGGGCAGGTACCTTGATTACTTCCACTGCCTGCCTGCTGAATCCAAACAGAAACCCGCACCTCAACCAGCAACAGATCGAAGAATACTTAATAAAGTTTTACGCAGTAGATCAAATTCTGTGGGTTGACGAAGGAATAACCGGGGATGATACTGATGGGCACATAGACGATACAGTTCGATTTGTAAATGCAGACACTGTATTGGCTGTAGTTGAAGAAAGCAGCACTGATGATAATTTTGATTTACTGCAAAATAATCTGAAGCAACTCCAAAAAATGAGGTTACCCAATGATAAGCAGCTAAATGTTATTGAACTTCCAATGCCTGATGCGGTAATTTATGATGGCCAGCGGTTACCAGCCTCTTATGCCAATTTTTATATTGCCAATAAATCCGTAATTGTTCCCACTTTCCAATGCAACAAAGACGAAAAAGCATTGGAAATAATCCAGGCTTGTTTTCCTGACCGGGAAGTAGTTGGCATTGATTCTACTGATATCATATGGGGATTGGGTAGTTTTCATTGCCTGAGCCAGCAGGAACCGGCTGTATAAATAATTAAAAAAAACCTGCCATACCACTTAAGCCGTATATAATTTGGATTTAAAAATCCGTTTGATTCGGAATTTCCTAATTTGCACCGTTTTTTCAATTTAATAAGATGGCAGACTTTTCGACTTTTGATCCTAACATTGTAAGTAATCCCAACAACAACATATTCGGCCTGCCTTCTTCAGAGGATGATGCAAAACTGATCATTGTTCCTGTTCCCTGGGAAGTTACAGTAAGTTATGGCTCCGGAACGGCCCGTGCGCCAGAAGCCATATTTAAATCCAGCCTGCATGTGGATCTTTTTGATGCAGAAGTACCTGAGGGCTGGAAGCAAGGGTATTTTATGCGGTCTATTGATAGAAAACTTTTGATGAAGAGTGATTACTTAAGGAAAGAAGCAGAATTATATATCGATTATATTTCCAAAGGTGAAGAAGTAAGTGCTAACCAGTTTATGAGTAAAACATTGAAAGATGTTAATGAAGGCGGTGTTTTTCTTAACAGGTGGGTATATGATCAAACAAAGGGTTTGTTAGATAAAGGAAAACTGGTTGGCGTTTTGGGGGGTGACCATAGTGTACCCTTAGGCTTTATGAGGGCTATTGGAGAAAAGAACGGTGATTTTGGAGTGTTGCAAATTGATGCACACTGTGATCTGCGTGAGGCCTATGAAACTTTCAATTATTCTCACGCCAGCATCATGTATAATGCCCTTGCTGAAATTCCCCATTTAAGTAAATTGGTTCAAGTGGGAGTCCGTGATTACGGAGGCGATGAATGGGAATATTTGAAAAATAACGATCAAAGGGTTGTCACCTATTTTGATAAGGATATCAAGACCCGCCAGTTTGAAGGAGAAACCTGGAAAATCATAGCCAGCGAAATAGTCAGTAAATTACCAGAACTGGTATATATCAGTTTTGATATTGATGGGCTTGACAGAAAATTATGTCCGCATACCGGAACTCCTGTGCCCGGAGGATTTGAAACGGAAGAAGTCTATTACATTTTAAGGAAAGTGATAGAAAGCGGAAGAAAGATCGTAGGTTTTGATTTGTGCGAAGTGGGTATCAGTGATTCGGACTGGAATTCGAATGTAGGTGCCAGGGTTTTATTTAAATTGTGCAACTTCTTATTGGCAAGTAATAGTTAAACTATTTTTTTTTGAATTATTACCAATTTAAGATCAGTGATCAAAAAGTTGCAGGATATAAAAGGGTGGCGTCCTTATTATTTATCATTAACTCCATTGCCTTTTTTGCATTAGGATATGCCTATGCTCCAATTGATAAAAAGATCATACTGATTGCTGCAGCCATTCTCTCATTTTTTTATGGGCTGTACCATTGGAAATTTAATATAAAAAAAAACAGATCTTATATTGCTGCTTATTTTTTGGTCGCTGTTGTCTGGTTGATTGAAACACCTTACTATTATTTTTCGATAGTATTTTTATTTTTATTGATCCTTCAATACCGTATGGAAGGCGAGGCGGTAGTCATTATTTCTGAGTCAGAAATTAAAGTGAACAGTTTTCTAAATTCAACATACAATTGGAATGAGTTTAATAATATCGTGCTGAAAGATGGTTTACTCACTCTTGATTTTATTAATAACAAAATTTTGCAGGTCAAACCAGATTGGAATGGTTCACATCAATCAGGAATTGATAAATCTGATCCGGAAGCCGGGAAAATCATTTCCTTAGATGATTATCCCGTGTTAGAGAAGGAATTTAACGACTTTTGCCAAAATCAATTACAATTTGCCTTATCAAAAAAGAGCGAAAGATCCGGTTAAATTTACAGCTGCCTTTTTTAGATTTTTATTTACCAGACATGACAATTTCTACTACTCCATATGTACTTTATTCCAATGGCAAAGGAAAAATCTTTGAAGACACCACCTTATATGCTGTTGGCCGCAGCGGTTGGGATGCAATGCCCGTTCCGCAGGAGGATTGGATTGAATTGCCCGAAGGCGGCTCTTTATACGAATTGCCTGGCCGCAAAGGAATTGGGCTTGATGTAAAAACTGGCAAAATGCGGCTTTGTGAAAAAGGATGGGCTGTAGCGGCTTTTATTCCTCCTGCTCACACCGGATACTTTCTATCAGCATATGAGGCAGAAAAAGATGCACCTACCCTCCCATTGTTTTGCTATACTGCCGCAGGATGGTTCAATGATAAATTTTTTGTTCCGGCTGCCCGGATTGAACCTGATATAAGGCAGGATAGTTCCGGATACGACCAAAAAAAAGTGGAGCTGAATGTGCAACAATTTTTAAAAGCATATCCTCATAATCGCCTCGTTAGTCACCTGGGTCATAATTGTGCTTTGACATATACCTGTCCCGCCGCCCGAAATTATTTCCTGGGCAGATGGGAATGCCCGGTGCCTGTTTCCCCGGCTTGCAACGCCAATTGTGTGGGTTGTATTTCTCTGCAGCCAGATGAAGAAACTATTGTTTCTACTCAAGACAGGTTAAATTTTAAACCTACAGCAGAAGAAATTGTAGAATTTACTGTACCGCATCTTGAGACAGCTCCCTACCCCATTATTAGCTTCGGACAGGGATGCGAAGGGGAACCTTTGCTGATGTGGGAAACTATCCGGGATGCTATTATTGAGATCCGGAAGCACACCAGCAAAGGGAGTATCAATATCAATACTAATGGCTCAAAACCGGATGCTGTAAAAATATTATGTGAATCCGGTCTGGATTCCATTCGGGTGAGCACCAACTCTGCACGTCGTGAGGTTTATATGCCATATTATCGTCCGAACAATTACGATTTTGAAGATATTGTCGAAAGCCTCAGAGTAGTTAATTCGTTTGGTGGATGGACCTCTATCAATTATTTTGTTTTCCCTGGCATGACGGATAGTGTGGCAGAATATGAAGCCCTGCGAAAATTGATACAAACCACTGGCCTGAAAATGATCCAATGGAGAAATTTCAATATTGATCCCGATTGGTACCTTGGAAAAATTGGAGTGACAGAAACCGGGGAATTTATGGGAATAAAACAATTGCAGGAATTGATCCGCGAAGAATTTCCCGACCTTAAATATGGCTATTTCAATCCACCAATCGAAAGGATCAAGGGTAAATTTGAAATGGATTACGCACATAACTAAACCCTGCCTTTTGCCTGGAATAAAAACCAGGAAATCATCAGCATTTATTCCTGGTTTTCATGGCAATTGTCCAATGCCATTTTTTCCATTTGTTTGTTAGCAGTATTTTTTGTGACCTCTATCAATTCCAACCTGGCCCGGGTAATGCTTTGCTTAACATTACAGGCAATAAAATAACTTACTCCTGCTTCGGCATCTATCTCCACCTCCGTTTCTTTTTTCAGCAAGCCAACTCCGCCAATTTTTGCACTGACTTTGTGTTTTCCAGGGGTTACGGCAAGACGCATATATTTATTATTACTCAACTTGCATTTTTTCTCCTCATCAAGGAATACGGCCCAGTTGGCTGCAGCTCCTGAAAACTGCCCTACCCTGTATACATAAATAAAAATTGAATCGCTAAACTTATTGTCATTCTTGCTATACCCTGGAGTAGAAAATAAAATTCCACTTATTATCATCAGGGTCATTAAAAATGCTTTTCTCATAAAGTAAATTGTTTGGTGGATCGAAAATAATTAATTAAAATAAATATACCATAATTACAATTTGCCGTAATTAAAAGTCTTTTTTATTTGGTAATTCATTTCAGAATAAAATTCAGGATTATCCCTCCTTTTCTTTGGTAACTTCGCTCCCCATTTAAATAATGAACTTTTTCAATGCGATTCGAAGCTTCTAAAACAATACGACTGGCTTTACCGATAATCATCGGAGAACTTGCCCAGATGGCATTGCATATAATAGATACAGCTATGGTAGGAGCCATCAGCTATAAACAACTTGCGGCGGCTGCCCTGGTGGTGAATGCTATGAATATCCCTTTTGTACTGGGAATAGGAATGACTATTTCCGTATCACAAATGGTTTCTATGGCACATGGCAGGCACGACAGTAAATTGGTATCACATTATTTTTTTAACGGATTTGTTCTATGTGCAATCACAGCAATAGTTATTTCCTTATCGTTGGTATTTGGCAAGAATATTTTACTTCATTTAGGTCAGGATGCAGAAGTGGTAGAGTTTGCCCTTCCCTTTATGAAACTAATGGGCCTGTCTATTATACCCATGCTTTTATTTATGACCCTGAAACAATTTACAGATGGCCTTGAGTTCACCAGGACGGCTATGTTAATTTCTCTGGCAGGGATGCCCGTCAATATTCTTTTGAACTGGCTTTTGATTTACGGCAACGGAGGTTTTCCCAGGTTGGAATTGGTGGGTGCCGGTTGGGCTACCTTGATTACACGTTCAATTATGTTTATCGTCCTTGGAATTATTATTCTCAAGCATTCTACCTTCAGAAAGTATATGGCTGTTAGTGGCAGCCAATGGAGATTACGCTGGCAAACCCAAAAAGAATTAATGCATATTGGCATTCCAAGCAGCCTGCAAATCGGTATGGAGGCCGGAGCTTTTGCGGTATCCGGTATCATCATTGGTACCATCAGTGCCATTGCCCAGGCATCGCATCAAATTGCCCTGAGTTGTGCTTCATTTACATTTATGGTATCCATGGGATTGGCCCAGGCAGGATCCATCCGGGTTAGTAATTCATTTGGCCGGAGGGATTGGGCAAAAATTGAGAAGATTGGCAAAAGCACTCTCCTGGTAGCACTGGCTTACGGAATGTTTTGTGCCATTTCGTTTGGCTTGTTTCGTCATCAATTGCCCATGCTTTTTAATAAAAACCAGGAAGTTCTTCAGCTTGCCGGAACGCTTTTGCTTTTTGCAGCAGTTTTTCAAATTTCAGATAGCACCCAGGCTATTGGCGCAGGTCTTTTAAGGGGTATTAAAGATGTAAAATATCCTACTGTAATGATTGGTATTGCCTATTGGGTAATAGGTCTTCCTGTTGGTTATGTATTGGCTTTTACATTTGAAATGGGGTCTTCGGGTATTTGGCTTGGGCTTATTACAGGACTTACACTGGCTTCCCTTTTTTTAATAAGCCGGTTTTTAAAAATGTCGAAAAGAAATACAGGAAATTCTCTTTCCATTCCAATATAATTTGAATTAAGATGATTCAATTACCGGAACGAGCCGCTCGGTTTTTATCATTTTAAAATCAAGAAAAATGTTGCGTTGTTTATCGCCTGCAAAAAAAAACAAGTGCCCCGGCTTAAAACCAGCGGGCACCTGCTCTATTTTGTTATATAATAAATTTATTGGGAAATGTTTACCTGTCCCCTGATTTCTCCACCAGGATTAGCTGCTGTATGGATGTTATAATAAACCTGTCCTGCTAATATGGCTGTGTGCAATATCGCAGATGCAGTAATGGTATCCTTAGCCGTTCCGGTAGAACCATTTGTAACGATCTTCAATGTTTCAATGGGTGAAGCATTATCGCCTGCAAGCGCCGGACCGTGAAAATGAGCCATAGTTGCATCACCAGACAGGCCATTCCAACTTATTGAATAGATAAGCTTCTTAGAAACGGTGTCATATGTTCCTGCTAAATTTCCAGTAGCACTTGTTGTTACAGAAGGAACTTCCTGCATACCAGATGCGGCACCCGAAACTGAATACTTCGCATTAGTATTTCTATCATCATCTTCATTTTTTTCACATGATGATAATACTAATGTCCCGAATAAAGCTAAACCGGCCAGCGAGGCAAAAAAATTGCGTTTAAATTTTCTAGTTTCCATAATTCAGAATTTTAGAATGAATATATTTTTCTGCTTTGTTCCAAAAACTCAACCAACTAAGCCGTTATACAAAAAATATATTCCAGGTATTAAGATTTGAAATAATATGGATTTCAATTATTCTCCTTATTCGTTTGGAACTGATACAGTAAGATGCCTAAATATTTATTGTTAAAGAAAAACTGAGCCCAATAAACATTACCTGTCTGGCTATAAAATATTTTTCTGTCATAATATTGTCCAATTGGATCTACAAATGTGGTATCCAATTCCCAACTACTTTTCAATATTTAAGAACAAGGAATATTAACATTATTTATAGGGTAGCTTGTATAAGTTATACAATCTTTACACCGTTAAATACACAGGTGTGAAAAACTAAGTTAATAGCCTGTATTTATCAAAACGTAGATTTGTATGAATAACTATTATACTATGTCCGCATCTTTTGAGGCCAGGAAAAATACGCAGGCGACAATGATTACGACGGGGTTTGCGGGCCTGTTGTTTTTGCTTATGTTTTTCTGGACGTGGACCCTGCCTGCTATTGTTCCTCCTTTACAGGATCAAAGCATTTTGGTAGAACTAAATCTTCCTGATGAACCTCCGATTGAATTAAAACAAGCAGGCGGTGGCGGAGGAGGTGGTAATCCTGTGCAGGCCATTGGAGAAAGAGGTGCTGCTCCTTATTCGCCTCCGCAACCTGGCACTGAAGATGATGCAAAAGATATAGAGGAAGACGTCAATGAAAAAGTTAGTCCTGCCATACTTAAGCCCGATAATCCAAAACCCACAGCGACAAAAATAAATGAGAACAAATCCATTGTAAAAACAGAACCTGTGCCTGACCCGAAACCTCCTGCTCCTCCAAAACCGAAGGCAATATTGGGTAAAACAACTGGTGGAACCAGTACAGGAGGGGGTGCTGCCGAAAACTATGAAAGAAGTGGTGGCACAGGCCAGGGAAATGGTGTTGGAAACGGTAGTGGTTCAGGCGGTGGAAGTGGAACGGGTGCTGGTGGAGGAACAGGTTCGGGAACAGGGACCGGCGTAGGACCAAGAGTAACCAAAGGTGATCGAAGGATCATTTCAAGTTATTCATTTGAAGGAGACCTGGATAAAGCAACTATTTATGTTGATATAAAAGTTTCACCAGATGGAGTGGGTCGTTTTGAGAACTTTTCAAGAGGGTCCTCTTCTACCAGCTCAGCATATAGAAATGCTATTGTTCAATACCTGAGAAACATCAAGTTTAATAAATCAGATCATGAATCCACAGTAACTGTTCAATTTAATTTCAGGGTTAACGGATAAACTTTTTTAAGAATTTGACTAGTCCTGTAATATCGATACAGGGTAAATAAAAAAATGCCGCACAGGATAGTGTGGCATTTTTTTTTCAATATTCATTAAATTTGTTAAGATGGAACAAAAGCTACTCTATCATCAAGGGGATATTACGAAGTTTGAAGTTGACGCAATTGTCAATGCAGCCAATTCAAGTTTATCAGGAGGTGGAGGCGTAGACGGATCAATACACAGAGTTGGTGGGCCTGTTATCCTGGAAGAATGCAGGAAAATTATTGCTAAACAAGGTGAATGTAAAACCGGTCAGGCGGTAATCACAAGTGCCGGTAATCTGCCGGCAAAATTTGTAATTCATACAGTGGGTCCTGTTTGGAAAAAGGGTAACGATAATGAATCTGAAAAACTTTGTGAATGCTACTACAATTCATTGAAACTGGCAGTAGAAAATAATTTACGTACGATAGCGTTTCCGAACATCAGCACCGGGGTATTTGGGTATCCAAAAACGGAGGCGGCAATTGCTGCCCTTGCCACCGTATTAGGTTTTCTCCAAAATGAAACAATCATTGACAAGGTTTATTTTGTTTGTTTCGATGAAGAAAATTTTTCAATTTATAAAGAATTGATGGGCCCGATAGCGAATTTCAAAAGAATGAATTCCCCAATCTTTTAAATGGCTTTCCTCTATTTCATTAATGAGTTCCTGCATCAATAATGAAACCTACCTGGTTATTTTTTGCGGACTAATTGTAAATCCACACTCATTTTTCGGAAGATTGGTTACTGGCTGTTCAGCATTAAATTTGCTTTTGCCAGTAAAAGCGTTAGAAATTTTCTGCTACATGACTTACCAACAAACTCTTGATTTTCTATTTACCCGTTTGCCCATGTACAGCAGAATAGGCCTTGCAGCTTACAAGGAGGATTTAAACAATACGATTCATTTATGTAAATCTCTTGGCAATCCTCAACAAAAAATAAAAACAATTCATATTGCAGGTACAAACGGAAAAGGTTCTGTCAGTCATATGCTGGCTGCTATTTTTCAAACTTCCGGGTACAAAACCGGTCTGTATACTTCTCCTCACTTACAAGATTTCAGGGAAAGAATAAAGATAAATGGCGAAATGATCAGCGAAGATTTTGTCATTGATTTTACCGGGAGAATACATCCATTAATTGATGAAATTGAACCCAGTTTTTTTGAGATCACAGTGGCTATGGCATTTGATTATTTTGAAAAACAAAAGGTGGACATAGCAATTATAGAAACCGGGCTTGGAGGAAGACTGGATAGTACGAATATAATTATACCGGAATTATGTGTTATTACCAACATAGGATGGGATCATACCAACCTGTTGGGAGATAGTCTTGAAAAAATAGCCAGGGAAAAAGCAGGAATCATAAAAGAAGGTATCCCGGTTATTATAGGAGAAGTAGTGGAAGAAACACAGCCGGTATTTGAAAAAACAGCCAAAGAAAAAAAAGCGCCGATCCATTTTGCATTTAAAACCAGGCAGGCGATGGAATGGAAATGGGATAAACACGATCTGGTGGTAGAAGTGGCAGAAGTTAATAAAACCGATCACAAAGTTTACCGGTTAGACATGGGTGGCCTATATCAAATCAAAAACTTGCTCACCGTTCTGGAAGCTTGCTCTCAATTGAAGCCAGGCTGGCTTATTGACGAAAATTTTATACAAAGAGGACTTTCGCAGGTTAAAAAATTGACTGGCCTTAATGGCCGCTGGGAAATCATTGAGGAGCATCCACCGGTGATTTTAGATGTAGGACACAATGAGGATGGCATCCAACAAATAATAAGACAAATTGAACTGACAGATCATCACCAGTTGCATATAATTTTTGGAACAGTCAACGATAAGCCTATCGATAATATAATAAGCCTGTTGCCAAATACAGCTACGTATTATTTTACACAGGCTCCCATTCCCCGGGCATTAAATGCAGAAATCCTTTTGGAAAAAGCGCAGGCTATCGGGCTTAGTGGCAAAACCTTTCCTGATGTTAACAGTGCCCTTAAAGAAGCTAAAGAAAAAGCAACCAAAAATGATCTGGTTATCGTTTGCGGAAGTATATTCCTGGTAGCAGATGTAAAAAGATAAACTCACACCGTATATAATAATCTCTTCGATATGGCCTGGCAGTTATACTACGTTAAGTGAAAGAGCTCCAATAATAGTAAGCTAATTTTGTTGTGAAGATCAGCTATCCAATCTGTCTAAAGCATACATGATACATGTAACATGCATAGCCTGAACAATTTTATTTTGCCTGATAAGTGTTTTTAACTCTTCCACAGATACCAGGTCTATTTCTATTTCTTCATTGTGATCCAATTCTTGTGATGCAATTTTTTTTCCGCCTTTTGCCAGGAACATATGCATAAGGTTACTGTTGGTAGAAGGGTTGGCTGATATTTTTCCTAAATATTCATACGAAGAAAACCTATATCCGGTTTCTTCCAATAATTCACGACTGATTGCTTCTTCAAGATCTTTATCCGTATCATCCACACACCCACCGGGTATTTCTATACAGGTTTCTCCCAAAGCATGCCTGTACTGCCTCTCCAGAATCACCTTTCCGTCTTCTGTAAGAGCAACTGCTGTAACCCAGGTAGGAAATTCGTAAACGTAATAAGGATCTACGATTTTTCCCTGCGGTGTTATACATTTATCCTTGCGCACTTTAAACCAGAGATCATTAAAAAGGTATTCGGAAGAAAGGATTTTCCAATTCATTTGATAACTGAATTTTTAATTTGTGTGTACGTGTGCTTACTGAATTATTATTTCCTAAACCGTGGTAGATGTTACCATCCCTTTTTTTTGCGCAAGGAAGTTATATGCGCTACGTGGTGTTTACCATGCCAGGCATACATACCAAGCAGGAACCAAAGGCGAATTGTTTTTTTATGCTCCGGATGAAAAACAGTCCGGTTATTCCAATCATCATCTTTTACATATTTCAAAGATTCGTACCAGCGGCTATGTAGAGCATGTAATAATGTTAGTGAAATATTGACAGGGAGTTTCTGAACATCATTCATTTCAGCCCAAAGTTTTTCCTGGTAAGGCTTTATAGTTGGATTTTCTTCTGTTAGCGCCAGCTTAAAACGACAATAAGCGTTTATATGGCTGTCAGCTACATGATGAATCAGTTGATGAACTGTCCAGCCATCATCCCGGTAAGGCGTATGCAATTGCTCCTCATCCAGGTTCAGAATTGAATTTTCCAAAGCAAGCGGTAGAAATTTAATATCTGCCAGCCACTCTACCTTTTTTTCTATTGAAAAAGGTTGTGCTTCATATGTCCCGATCGGATAGCGGGCGTCAATTAATGTTGGCATCCTGGCATTATTATAATATTTGTAATAGTTCTACTTCAAACATAAGCGTAGCCCCGCCTGGAATATCACTCCCCGCCCCCCTGTCGCCGTAAGCAAGATCAGAAGGAATCCATAATCGCCAGTGGCTTCCTTCATTCATCAAAGGAATGGCAATTTGCCATCCTTTAATTAGGGAGCGAAGGGGTGCGGAAAAAGGTTGATTTCGTTTAAATGAACTATCAAACTCCGTCCCATCTAGCAACGCACCTTTATAATGCGCTTTTATAGAATCAGAAATAGCTGGTTTTTCACCAGTGCCTTCTTTCAATATTTCATATTGCAAACCTTCTGGTAAAGACACCACACCCGGTTTATTTTTATTTTCCTGTAAAAATGTTTCTCCGGCTTCCTTTTGTGATTTAATGCTACTCATATTTGAATTTTATTTTTTTAACCTTTAAAGAGGCAGGTAATGAAATGGCAGGTATTCTGTTTTTTTAAATTATTACAATTTTAAAGTTCACGCAACGCATGCCCGGTTAATTGTATGAATACGTCTTCCATGTTTGCCTTTTTTACCTCCTTAGGCCGTTCAAACCCTGAAGCCACTAATTTATCTATCATACTGTCGGGTGAATCCAGGGCGATTATTTTTCCGGCATCAATAATGGCAATCCTGTCGCAAAGATATTCCGCCTCGTCCATATAATGGGTAGTGATAATTACAGTGGTGCCTTTTAATCGTATATCCTTTATCAGTTCCCATAAGCTTCTTCTTGCCTGTGGATCCAAACCAGTAGTGGGTTCATCTAAAAATATAATCCTGGGCTGATTGATAAGCGTGGTGGCAACTGAAAATCGTTGCTTCTGTCCCCCACTCAGATCCTTAAATTTTGCTTTGGCTTTGTCCTTCAGGTTTACCATATCAAGTAATTCCATAGGGGAAACATCCCGATTATACAAGCCACAAAAAAGTTCGATTAATTGTACCAGGTTCAGGCCGGGATAATAACCACTGCTCTGCAATTGCACACCAATAATTTTCTTTATTTCCCCCGGTTGTTTATCAAGATTCAATCCATCAACAATAACCTCCCCGCTCGTTTTCTCCCGCAATGTTTCAATAATTTCCAGCGTAGTTGATTTACCGGCACCATTAGGCCCCAATAAACCAAAAATTTCTCCCTCTTTAACATCAAATGAAATTCCTTTAATTGCGTGAAAGTTGTCGTAATTTTTTACAAGATCCTTGACGGAAATAATAATATTTTGCTGCATGAGGCAGCAATTTACGGCAAAAAAATTGGCTGGCAGTTAAGCTTCAATTCACTAATTCTGGCAGAGAAAAATCGGTTGAATAGAAAAAACATTTTAGTGCCTGTATACTATTCTATTTTCTGGTTGACAAAAAGAAGAGAAAGATTATCTGCCAAACACCTGCGTATAAAAAATTCGTCCGCGTCTGTCCTTTGCCGTTCCAATTCCAATGTATTTGAAATGTCCAAGCATATTGCGCCGGTGTCCCGCTGAATTTCTCCACATCGTAACGACATGCTTTCCGGAGGTAGCTCCGTAGGCTACGTTTTCAGCAAAATGATTTAGGAATTTTATTTTTTTCCTGGCTTGCGAATATCTTTTATCAAACCCGCTATGGCCAAAACCTACCCTGCCACGGGCCATATCTGAACTATGCTTTTGAGCAATTTCATTCAATTCTTTACGGATTATCAATACCGGAAGGCCTTTGGACCTTCTGAATTTATTTGTTTGGGACAAAACATCTTCAACAAGATTTGTATCTGAGGCAGGAGCAAAAGCAGTTAGGCAAATGAAAATAGAAAAACATAGAAGGGATAGAAAATAGTCTCTTTTCATTTAGGGTATAATTTGTTTTATGGGAAAGGCAAGATTTATACCAACAATCTAGCGAATGTGAAGTTTGTAAATTTTTAATAATAAATAAAACTATAATCTGAGTTGCATTTTTATATCCGCAGTTTTAAAAGGGGAATCCCCGATGTCGATATAGTAAAATCCATATTTTTCATACAACTTCAACGCTGAATTAAGTTGATGATTTGAGACAAGAGTGAGTGTTTTAGCACCCATTTCCCTTGCCTTTGTAAGGCAGGCTTCTAATAATAGCTTACTGATACCCCTGCCCCGGTATTTTGCCGTCACTGCCATTTTAGCCAGTTCAAATTTTTCTTCTTTTTCTTTTATTAATGCCGCTGTACCAATAATTGAATTTTCAAAAGTGGCCAGCCAGATAAATCCTCCGCTGTCCAGAATTGTAGCTTGTGGATCATCCAATATTAACAGGTCGTGTGATTCTGTGAGATGATATTGATCCAACCATTCAAGGTTTAGCTTCTTGAAATCTTCGTGGAATTCTTTACGGTATTCGATTATTTTTATATCCTCACCCATAACGATATTATGTTGCCTTGCTAGACTTTCCGCTGTTTTTTAAAAAATAGGCAGGTGTTTCCAAATAATCAATTCTTCTATTCGTCAAAAAGTCATATTAACCTTTTGTTCTTATTTACCCTACAAACAGGTTTCTAATTCTTCCATCATCTCCTTACTTCCAATAAACATAGGAGTTCTCTGGTGCAATTCGGCAGGCTGAATATTGAGTATGCGCTCCTTGCCGTTTGTGGCTTTACCACCGGCTACTTCAACAATAAATGCAAACGGATTGCATTCATACAACAAACGCAATTTTCCATTGGGTTTGTCTATAGTACCGGGATACATAAAAATGCCACCTTTTATCAGGTTTCGGTGCACATCAGAAACCATGCTTCCGATATAGCGTTGGGTATAGGGTCCTCCGTTCGTTTTATCTTTCTTCTGGCAGGAATCAATATAATTTCTCACTGATTCTTCATACTGAAAAAAATTGCCATGGTTAACTGAATAAATTTTCCCATTGGGGGGGCATTTAATATCAGGGTGGCTGAGCGTCCATTCACCAATGGAAGGATCCAATGTGAAACCGTTTACACCCCGCCTGGTTGCGTATACCAACATGGTAGATGATCCATAGACAACATAGCCTGCGGCTACCTGCTTCAATCCTGTTTGTAAAAAATCCTCCTTAAGAGCAATGGTCCCTTGTGGCGTTACCCGGCGGTAAACTCCAAAAATTGTCCCGATAGAAACGTTAACGTCAATGTTGCCGCTGCCATCTAACGGATCAAATAAACAGACGTATTTTGAATTTTTACTAACCGCATCATCAAAAGCAACATAATCATCTAACTCTTCACTGGCAATGCCGGCGCAACTGATGCCGTGCTGCAACACCCCGGTAAACTGATCGTTTGCAAAAACATCGAGTTTTTTAACATCCTCCCCCTGCACATTTATGTTTCCTGCATCACCCAATATATCTACCAGCCCGGCTTTATTTACCTCAACATTTACTCTTTTGGCAGCCAGCCCAAGATCTCGCAATAAACTACTTAATTCACCGGTAGCATGCGGAAAATTGCGCAGCTGCTGAATGGTAAACTCATCCAGTGTAAGAATTTTTCGATCAAAATTCATAAAGATATTTTGTAATTAAACAAAAATAAGGGGGATTCAGGAAAGAAGAATGTATTAAGAAAGTAATGATGACAAAACAAACTAAGTTTTTAACGACATTTGCGGGCTGTTAAGTCAATCAATTATCCAGGCATTTATGAAGGTTTTCAAATTTGGAGGTGTTTCTGTTAATAGCGTTGATAGAATCAAAATGGTAGGTGAAATACTCCGGCAGTATACTGGCGAAAAATTATTGGTGGTAATATCCGCGATGGGTAAAACCACCAATGCACTGGAAAAGGTGGTAGAGGCTTTTTATGAAAATAAAAAAGAAAATGCTCTTCAACTTTTTGAACAAGTAAAACAACAACATCTTACCACGGCCAGGTATTTATTGGTAACCCAAGCTGTTGCCTGCGAAAAACAATTAAACGATTTCTTTACTGAAGTAGAATGGTTGCTGCATGATAATCCTGTTAGGGCACATGAATATTATTACGACCAGGTAGTTTGCGTTGGAGAATTGTTATCCACTTCTATCGTCAGCCATTACCTGAATGAAACCGGTGTCTTGAATAAATGGATCGACGTAAGAGATATTATCCGCACGGATAACAATTTCCAGGATGCCACTATAGACTGGGACTATACCCAATCCCGGGTCAATGATATAGTCGTTCCCATTCTTCAAGGGCCAGCCATCGTGCTGACCCAGGGATTTATTGGCGCCACCGATGAAAATGAAAGCACTACGCTTGGGAGAGAAGGCAGCGATTATTCAGCAGCCGTTTTTGCGAACATGCTGGATGCGGAAAACCAAACGATCTGGAAGGATGTAGAAAGTGTAATGAATGCTGATCCAAAAAAATTTCCCGATGCCATTCCTATATACGAGTTAAATTATAAAGAAGTCATTGAAATGGCCTATTACGGCGCACAGGTTATCCATCCAAAAACCATAAAGCCATTACAAAACAAAGGCATCCCACTATTTGTTAAAAGCTTCCTTGATCCTTCATTACCCGGTACTGCCATTCATGCCCAGAAATTAAAACATCTTCCGCCGATCATAGTTATAAAAGAAAACCAGGTAATGATTGAAATGATTGCTAAAGATTTTTCATTTGTAGGCGAGCATCATGTTGGACAATTATATAACCTGTTTGAAGAATTGAAATTAAAACCTACCCTTACACAAAATGGCGCCATCAGTTTTGTTTGTGTATTAGATGATCATTCCGAAAAAATTGAAAAGCTGGCATTAGAGGCATCGGTCATATTTAATGTATCCTTAAAAAAAGACCTGTCACTTTTAACTATCCGGCATTATAATGATGGCATTATTAATTCCATGATAAATAAAAAATCCATCCTTCTTCGACAACAAACACCTGAAACGATCCAGGTCTTGATGTCAAATTAAGGATGGAGGATAATAAAGCAAAAGAAAAATATTATTCCACTATTTCTATCTCAACCGGACCTCCGCATCCAGCTATGCCATTAAAATAAAAAGTGCAACATCCCGTATTAGAACCAGATTTGTAATAGCCCTGAACCGTACCCACAGTAAAATTTTCATTTACAACAAGCCGGTAATAAGTTTTTGCATTTCCGGATGTACCAAAATCAAACTTCAATACGGGGACAGTCAAACAAGCCTGGCTTGGATCGGATCTATAAGAAGGTGTAAAATAATTCCATGTAAGACCATCAACACTATAGGCTGCGCTGATTATCGAATTGATGTCGGCACAAGAGGCCAGTTGCATTCCCCAATGGCTAAGATCCTGTACAGTACCATTTTTACCGTTTCCTGGATTTGTATTTTTTACGCTCCAAACCCATTCCCAGTTTGCATTTACCGGGGAGTGACTTTCAAGAGTGATTGAATAAACATTGGGATTACAAACAGCAGGTGCCGGGGCTGGCTTTGACGAAAGCCCAGAATTTAGTGCACTCGACGGCAGGTTGCTTTCTGCAGGACTAAAAGTAGCTTCCTGCGAATTCCGCTGGCAGGATGCAAAAGAAACTGTAACCAGGATTACGACTATTGCATTAATAAAATTTTTCATGTGGAAGGATTTTGGATTATCGAATTAATTTTTGGCTCTTATTATTAAACAAAACCTGAAAATGTAACTATATAAACCTAAGGCCAAAAATTCAAAAATGAAAGACTTTTAATCTTTTTTTGATCTAAACCAGTAAAACTATCGTTGATAGTTAAGGAAAAAAACCAATATACATTGGGAGAATAACCACATTTGCCCCTGAACAAATTATGTGGCAAATAAAATTTGCATTTATTACGAAATAGACTCTATCCTGAAAGAAATGTGGTAAGTGTGGCGGAAAAAAAAAGCCACTTCTTAATAAAAAGAAACGGCTTTTTTTATATTATTAAAAAGTTTATTTCACCTGGTCTATAATACTCTTAAATGTTTCAGGATTATTCATGGCAAGGTCGGCTAATATTTTACGATCCAATCCGATTCCCTTTTTATTCAATTTGTTGATAAATTCAGAATAGGTCATTCCTTCTGCACGTACAGCCGCATTTATGCGGGCAATCCATAAAGTGCGGTATTCTCTCTTTTTCAATTTACGACCTACAAACATGTAAGTCATTCCTTTTTCAACTACGTTCTTAGCAACCGTCAATACGTTTTTACGTTTACCATAAAAACCTTTAGCTTGTTTTAATATTTTTTTGCGGCGAGCTTTTGAGGCTACAGCGTTTTTAGAGCGAGGCATATTTTTAAGTTTAATGCCAGTGATACTGGGTAACTACTGACAGATTTATCAATTTTTTTTAGAAACAGCGGAATCTTCTGATGATAATTCCATTGCTTAGCATCAAATTATTTAAGACGTAACAAACGTTTTACAAAATCCACGTGTGATTTGGAAACAGTTCCATCTAATCTCATGTTTCGTTTACGTTTTTTTGATTTTTTAGTGAGGATGTGTCTTTTGAATGCTTTTTGATGCATGATCTTTCCAGTGGCCGTTACTTTAAAGCGTTTTTTGGCGCTGGAATTTGTTTTTACTTTAGGCATTTTACCCAGTATTAATTATTATACCCTTGAGGCGTTCCCCACAGGGGGATCCTTGTCGAACCTCTTCAGGAAATTTCGAATA
>JBGTNK010000230.1:0-1563 GCA_041743125.1 Chitinophagaceae bacterium | reverse complement strand
CACTTAAACAGACTGGTCATTGAAAACAATAAAGTCATAAAAGAAGAACGTTTACTCGCCGATAATAACTGGCGTGTGCGTTCAGTGAAACAAGGACCAGATGGTTATTTATACATAGGTGTAGATGGCGGAAAGATTCTCAGGATTATGCCCAACTAAATTGTTGTGCACAAAATAAATATCCTTTAAATCAGCGAGTATTCAAGGATATTTATTGAAATTGAAGCACTAACGTAATAGTGGAAACAGGCGCAATATTGTACCTATCCAAGTGATAGCAGCAAGCGCTGCAGGACAGATTGATTAAATGACTTTAGAATGAATGTAATCAAGATTGATGGACAAGGACAAGAAGAAATAATACTCTCTGACGAATTTGATATCACGAATTTTGACAACCTGGACTCAGGACAATTTAAACTAATAAAATTTCTTGATCCTTACGGAAGCTCAACTTTTTGGCGGGGACAGGACCCAACCTAATTACCGGCAGGTGCCGCAGGCATGGTAAGAATATCATCATTATTCACCCCTTTCTTTTCGGATACATTTTCGGTGAGCTTTCCAAAATTCCATGTAAGTGCAAGCAACCCGTCACGCCTGGGCTGCCTGGTGATATAAGTGTTTTAAAAAAGCCACAAACCCGGTGGGGGAGAGCCTGGTGAAGAATTGGTATTTGAAATTCGTCAACTGAAGTCTAGGCCAACACTCCGTTTGGCAACATCGGCAAACCATTCAGGGCTATGCCCGTGGCATCCACAATGGCATTGCGTATAGCAGGGGCAATACCAACGATACATGCTTCGCCGGCACCGGAGAATGGCATGTCTTTCCGGTTTATTAAAACAATTTCAATTTTTGGTATATCACTAAAGCGGGGAACCATGTAGGAAGAAAGTCCGGAGTTAAGGATTTTGCCATTGGCAAATTCTACAGCTTCGAATAAAGCGCCGCCAAGACCCTGAATAATGGAACCCATCACCTGGTTTTCCAAATGATTCGGATTTATGATAGCACCACAATCGAACGCCTGCGTTATGCGAACTACTTTTACTTCCTTATCGCTGTTAATCATTAGTTCCGCGCAACAACCAACATAACCACCTTTTTCAAAACCTCCTGCTATGCCATAACCATGACCGGGAATTTTGGAGCCATTCCATCCAAAGGCTTTTGCAGTCGCTTGAAGAACGGCTATAAAACGATCGTCTTCTAAATTTTTTAACCGGAAGGCAAGCGGGTCCAATTTAATCAATCTGGCCAGATCGGTCATATGACATTCCCGTGCAAAAACATTCGCTGATGCAGCCAGTCCCCGGTACGAGCCCTGTCTTAAAGGTGTATTGGAAGGATGATGTGCTATTTGCTGGTTACTGACTTTATATTGAGTTTCCATGCCAGCGCCACCGGAATTATAGTTAATAAATTTCCAGGCGGTAATGCTGCCATCTTTATTAACGCCGGCACTCACTTCAATTACGCCACCCGGCCTGAAATAGGCCCACACAAACTCTTCTTCTCTTGACCAAACAATTTTAACCGGCTTCTTTGCTTCCTGTGCAA
>JBGTNK010000229.1:0-3108 GCA_041743125.1 Chitinophagaceae bacterium | reverse complement strand
CGGCTATTGGCATCCGTTAGTGTACGGTAATTTTTTTCAACAAAGGGAATGATGGTTTCCTTCAATTCCCGTTCAAATAATTTCATAGAGCTTTCGATGCCAGCGGCACTAAAACCACCTGTACCAATGTTTGCATCAGGCATTACAATCAGCATAGGTTTTGCTTTTCCTGCGGCGATCAGGTTATCCAGTATTAAATCTGTTTTCCCCTGTGTTGCCCAGCCAGTTTCATCCTCTCCACCGCCATGTAAAATGTAGAGGACAGGATATTTTTCATTCACAGCAGAATCGTATGCAGGTGGTGTATAAATATAAAACTGTCTCCAGGAACGGGTTACTAATGAATAATATTTTTTAATCCTGATATCACCATGCGGCACATTCCGCATGGCGTAATAGGCGCCGCCACTGAAGGGAATTTCAATGCCGCTTACCATGCGGCCCATGCCGTAAAAAGCCTGACTGGCAGGGTCGGCTACTGCGACACCATCTATCAATAAAGAATAATAATGAAAACCTTCGCTGATGGAATCTGTAGTTATTTTCCAAAACCCGTCTGCATCTTTTACCAGATCATATTTCTTACCCAAATCAATTTGTACTTTTTTAGCGTCGGGTGCTTTTATGTTAAAGATAACCCGGCTATCTGAAGTGATTTGAGGATATGGCGCATTACGGATATTGGAGGGTGCAGGTGCACCGGCTACAGGGTATTTTGAAAAAGTTGATTCATCAACCGGTTTAAAAATTAATTGAGAGAACATGAACAAACCACTCTTCCATATTTTAAAATCATGAAAGCCCGGTTCAATAAAATAAATATGGGGGATATTATTTTGCTGCAGGTAATCATGTGTTCTTTTACTAAAGCTGATAAGACCATCGCTAGCGCCGCAAGAGATAAATAATAATTTTATTTTTTCTTTTGCTGCATTTACATTGGGTACCAATTCCTGCGGTGTTTTTGTATTGGGTGCAGATGAGAAACCGCCAATCCATGCAAACTTATCGAGGTTGCCTAATCCGAAATTTAAAGATTGTCCGCCACCCATAGATAAGCCAGCAATTGCCCGATGTTCCCTGTCTGCGATAACCGGATATTTCTTTTCGATATATGGTATCAGATCATTCAATAAATCTTTTTCAAAAGTGGCGAATGCCGCCTGTTTATCCGGCGCCATTATATTACCGATTGCCCGGTCATCTTTCATCGCTCTCCCGTTTGGCATTACCACAATCATAGGTTTCAATTTTCCTGCGGCATACAGGTTATCCAGTATCACTTCCGGATGTCCGCCGTTTAACCATTCTTTTTCATCGCCGCCAATGCCGTGAAGCAGGTATAAAACAGGATATTTATTCTTTTTTGAAAATTCCGGCGGGGTGTAAATGACAGCTCTTCGGTTTGAGCCAACAGTTTTTGATGCATATGTGACCGAATCAATTTTACCGTGTAAAATATTTGTACGCAAAGAATCAAAACCTCTCTGGGCTTGCATTGTACTACTTTGCGAAGAGGCGGCAAGAATAAGCAGCGATAGATTAATAAAGAGAAGAATAGATTGTTTCATAAATCATTTTTGAATTATTTTAAACATCAAATATTATGATGGATTTAATATAAGTACTTGTCCCTGCTTTGCCGGTATATCATAAACAAAAGTCTCTTTTAGCTTTAGTGCCGGAATTGTAGCTTTAGATGATATAACAGGTGCCGGAGTTTTTTCCGTTTGATAATATGGATTTTTGTTTTCACCATTTCCTTTCTTCAATGTACTGCCATTTACCCGTTTAAGTTCATTGGGAACTCTTAAGCGCAGATTACCACCCATTGCAGATTTGATATCTACCTTCACAAGCTTTGCATCTTTCCATTCCATAGTTACAATTGTAAAACCACCTCTTGCCCGTAATCCTGTAATACTTCCAGTCTGCCAAACATCCGGTAAAGCAGGAAGCAAAGGAATAGCCTCATCGGCACTTTGCATCAGCATTTCTGTAATTCCGGAAGTACAACCAAAATTTCCATCAATCCGGAACGGGGGATGAGCATCAAAGAGCTTGTTATATGTGCCACCTCCATCTTCATTGTTGCCAACAGGCGTCAATTGATTTCTTTTTAATTTTTAAATAAAAGCGGAGCCATTTGATACAAACTTCTGCGCCAGGTTTGAAATTCATGTGCTGTACCCGGAGATACATAAGTAGCTACTTTATAACCAGCTGTTTTTAAATCAGCTTCAACTTTTGGAAGACTTTCAGCACCACGAGTCTCTTTTGCTCCATAGCTTATAAATATATATTTCGGTTTCATTTTGCCATCTAGCTCTGCAGGTGTATAATTACCACCGCTTAATAATCCCCAATAACCGAAAACTTCAGGTTTGGCTAATGTTATAGTGTGTGTTTCAAATCCACCCATTGAAAGTCCTGCCATTGCCCGGTTATTTCTGTTAGCTATAGTGCGGAAATGTGAATCAACATAAGGCATTAACTCATCAAGCAAAACAGTCTGAAAAGCTCCGACACCAGTAGGTTCCCCTGCAGTGACACCAGTAGTTACAACCCCAGCTGCACCCATACCGCCACCAGGAGGAGTACGACGATTTACACTATCTCCCGGAGGAGGACCAGCAGGACGACGTCTTATCGGAGCACCGGTATTAGTCATACCATAAGTCATTACAACAATAAATGGGTTTATTCTGCCTTCAGCAATCATATTATCCATGATCAGGTTCGTCATGCCCTGAATACCCCATGAAGTTTCATTTTCACCCCATCCATGCTGCAGGTATAATACGGGGTATTTAGTATTTCCTTTTTCATACCCTGGAGGCGTGTAAACAAATGCCATCTTTTGTAAGTTCGTGCTTTTTGAAGGGAAGATGATCTGCTGCATATTTCCATGAGGAACATCTTTCAGCGCATAAAAATCCTGGTCTTTAGCAGGTATTTCAATACCGCTTTCCCAACGTTGTGATCCATAAAAAAATCCTGTTCCGGGGTCATTGAACGTTGCGCCGTCTATGTTAACGCGATAATAGTGAAACCCTTCATCCATTGGTCCTGCGGTGGTGCCAATAAAATAGCCACTATCAGCTTTCA
>JBGTNK010000228.1:0-6746 GCA_041743125.1 Chitinophagaceae bacterium | reverse complement strand
ATCGGTCATGAGTGCATGAAGGTCTGCCTTTACCGCTTCAAGGTCAAGGGTTTTAAATCCGGCGGCATAATTAAATTCCTCATCCATTGGGTTAGACAGAGAGGAGTGCTGGCGAAGAATGTTCAACTTCAGGCCGTCAGGCCACCAGTCACGGTTTTTGGTGCCGCCACCGCCAATGTTTTGTTTTGTATTGCCATTCAAAAAAGGGCATTTGCTAACGTCGTTTGATTCCATTGTTATAAGAGTTATAAGTAAGTTTTTAATTAGCCGGTTTTGCATTAGCAAGATAACCAGGGATAATCTCAGGAAGGCAAATTTAAAGCAGACCACTCATAAATAATATCAATTTAATTTATGAATATATAGACGATGGCTATGAGGGGCTGTAGTTTTTTTGCCTGCCCGACGAAGCTTTGCGCAGGCGGGATACCAGCTTTTGTATAGCATAGCATCGCCTGTTGCGAACTTGTTCTGTTATGATTTTTATTTCCGGGGAAAATGAAAATTATAATCAATCCGTTCATCGTTCAGGGCAATGATTGGGCTGTTTTTAGCATAATAGTGGCACCTGCCCGGCGGTCTGAATTAATTAATTGCATTCAGTATTATCATGTTTTTGTCTTAGTCTTTGAGCGTCAATATTAAATTCAGAAAGTAAATCTGCCGATGCTCCAGGTGTTAATGAATGGGCAATCAAATTATAAACCTTCGTTGCCTTGCTGTCGCTTCACGCACCAACATCAACAACGAAAGTTCCGGTGCGTGGAGCGGCACCGGGGCTTTCTTATTCACAACGGAGACGAACCAAGGCTGAGGTAGCTTATTCCATCCTTTTATACTCGCTGTAAAGAATTGCGGATATTCAGTAACAAAAACAGGCATATGATAAAATTAGCAAGGATTGCTTTTAGTTCGTGTGGCCGGTGGAGGAAAACACCGGCCACGGCGTGCTGCTTGCTGCGAACGCCTGCCAAGGCGAGATACACAACGAGTTTGCCTTATCTTACGGACACAAACGCAAACAGGTGGAGAAAATCTGAATAATTTTACATAAAATGAAAATCAATCTCAAAAGCATCAAAAAAAAAGGGTACGCTAGTCATTATAAAGACGCCATGCCAAAAGAAATAGTAATTGAAAAGGACGACGTACAAAAAACTATAGATAATAAAAATTTTGAAACTAGAATTCATCATACTAATGAAACCCTAAAAGGCGAATGGAATAATGCATTGAATTTCGAAAAATCACATGAACTACAAACTAAGTTCCATACTGAAAGAGTTGCGGCAATAGTAAATGACAAGTTGTATAACCAACCAATTATCGTAAACAAAATAAGTAATGAAGAATTTCAGTTAATTGACGGTGGACATAGGGTTCATGCTGCAGATTTTTTGGATATTGATGAGCTGGACGCTATTATTATCGAGGTAAATCCAGATAAAAAAAGAGAGATTTTAAAGGAAATAAAAAAATTTAATGGGGATATAAAACAAGCTTTAGAAAGTATGAATATTACTTATAAATTGTAATAGCGAAGTCAATTCGGATATATCACAAGCTGTTAAGTGTTTCGAATTTTTATGCTTCTTGAAATTCCATTGATGGACGCAAGCGCAGGTTGAAAGCACCGACCACGGCAGGAGAGATTCCTTAATACCGGCAAAGCAATTATGCCGATGCGCTTAAACTCTCCCTCAACATCCTGTAAGCACTCTGGTTAACAAAACCCTGGATGTTATCTTTTGTCAATTCACTGTAATGCACTGGTGAATGATTAATGATATAATCCGTGCACAGCTTATCCATGATGTTCTTTATCACCAAATCATACACCGGCCTTTCATCCCGGGCCATGCTATTTTTTATAGTTGACTTCAGGTTATCCTCTTTTTGCAAAGTTTCTAAATAATTCTCAACAACTGCTACACCATCGGGTGAAACTCTTTCTTTAAAGCGGAGATTAATGGCAATTACAACTTCTTCTACTGTTGCCATAGGCTTTACACCCGTTACGCTGGCTCCTTGCTGGCCACCCCGGGTTCCCCCACCATTATCATCGTCATCATCATCATCGTCGTCACCGGAGAAATATGTTGCCAGCCAATCAATAACCGTTCAAGCTGGACAAATGGCTGTGGCATTCGTGTCGTTGTTGACTTCTTTTTTGTCATGGAAAAATGGAAGGCAAGAAAGGAAGCGAAAAATATTGTTCTTAGTTCGAGTGGTCGGTGGAAGAAAACACGGACCACGGCGTGCTATTTTCGGCGAACACCTGCAAGGGCGGAAGAGAATAACTATTACAGCATCGACGGTAATAATCATGAGGACCTGGAAGAATCAAAGGAGTGATCACATAAGTTCTTGGGTTGTTGTAGCTGTCTTTTGATCATTGATGAGGCCGCAGCCAAAATAACATACCTGAAAGGCTGACTGTCGTGGTGTCGAACTATCTACCTGAATTCTTATTGAAATTCCGTTGGTCTGTCCCGACACTTTATTCGGTGTCTCCGGCTAATTTTACTAATTCTTCCATTAACTATTGTTGACCTATAAAGTAATACATTTAAGAAATCTATATTGTTGATATAATTAAGAAGTTTAATTTGTTACACACCCTGCAACTGGTTGAATTGACCCTTATAGGCTATATTTACAACTAACTCCTTTAGTAAAATGTCATTATGCCAAAACGAAATAAAAAATAGACCCACGGCTTTAGCAAAGAATGGGGAGAAGATGTGACGTGGATGCGAACGCAAAATCATTGAATTTATTAACTAAGATTGGAGAAAGATACATGAAACTGGAATTACTTAAGCCCATTAAAGCACTTAACAAGGCCTATCTAAAAGAAAAGGTAAGCCGTAATCATATAGAGCTATTTAAAAAAAATCTGCAACAATTACTTAGCCGAATAAACGAAAAGGAAAGTGAAGAACATTTGAAAAATGTAATAGCTGATTTTTTAAAAGACACTTGGTATAAAGAGCAGTTTGAAATAAACACCAAAGACAGAAATGATTTGGTGATTCATACGGGCAAAACAACTAAAGAAGCTGTTAGTGTTATTCTGGAAGTAAAAAAGCCATCCAATAAGGCAGAAATGATGAGTGATACAAGGCCAAACTCAAAGGCTTTGCAGGAACTTGTTTTGTATTATTTACGGGAAAGAGTTGATATTAATAATACCGATATTAAATACCTAATCATCACGAATATCTATGAGTGGTACATCATAGATGAAGTTTGGTTTGAAAAAAATGTTTTCCGTAACAATAAATTAATTAAGGACTACGAAAGTTGGAAGCTAAGCGGTAAGGATACTAAATTCTTTTACGATAGTATTGCTAAGTCATTTCTGGATGAAGTAACAGAAGAAATGCCCGCTGCTTATTTTGATGTTCGTACTTATGAGAAATATGTAAATAATACAGACAAAGAAGATGACACTAAACTTATCGGCCTTTATAAAATACTATCACCGGCACATCTTTTAAAACAGCCTTTTACAAACGATAGCAACAGCCTCGACACAAAATTCTATACTGAATTATTGTATATTATTGGTCTGGAAGAAATAAAAGATGGCAGTAAAAAACTCATTAAGAGAAAATTAAAATTTGATGAAGCTTCTTTGCTGGAAAATACTATCATAAAACTTGAAGACAAAGATGCCTTACGGAATATCAGTAATCTTTCGACATTTGGCGCAAATAAAGAAGATCAATTATTTAATGTTGCATTGGAGTTATGTATTACCTGGGTTAACCGGGTGCTTTTTATTAAGTTGCTGGAAGCCCAACTATACAAATACCACAAAGGAAATAAAGATTATCTCTTTTTAAATAGCAAACTGGTACATGATTTTGATGAGTTAAGCAACCTTTTCTTTCAAGTATTGGCAGAAAAGCCAGGAAGCAGAAGAAATCATATCGAGGAAAAATTCAGTAAAGTACCCTATCTCAATAGTTCTTTGTTTGAACGTATTGAACTGGAAAGACAAACCATCACAGTAAGTGAGTTAGATAACCGCCTGCGATTTCCTCTTTCCAGCGGCACAGTTTTAAAAGATGATAAAGGAAAAAGGAAAACCGGCTCGTTGCCAACCTTGCAGTACCTCTTTGAGTTTTTGGATGCCTATGATTTTACCAGCGACGGTGGTGAAGAAATACAGGAAGAAAATAAGAACCTTATCAATGCGTCAGTACTGGGATTAATTTTTGAAAAGATAAATGGTTACAAAGATGGTTCATTTTTTACACCGGGTTTTGTAACCATGTATATGTGTAAAGAAACCATCCGCAGGTCAGTGATTCAAAAATTTAATGACACCAAAGGATGGAACTGTAATACCATTGACAGTTTGTATAATAAAATTGATGACAAAAAGGAAGCCAATCAAATCATTAACAACCTGCACATTTGCGACCCCGCTGTAGGAAGTGGCCACTTTCTAGTAAGTGCCTTAAATGAAATAATTGCCATTAAAAGCGAGTTGAAAATTTTGCAGGATGCTGCAGGTAAATCTTTAAGAGATTATCATGTAGAAGTGGTGAACGATGAACTGATTATTACAGATGAAGATGGTAAATTATTTGATTACAATCCAAATAATAAAGAAAGTCAGAGAATACAGGAAACCTTATTTCATGAAAAGGAAACCATTATTGAAAACTGTTTGTTTGGAGTGGATATAAACCCCAACTCAGTAAAAATTTGCCGCCTTCGTTTGTGGATTGAATTGTTGAAAAATGCTTATTACACTGCTTCAAGTAATTACACAGAGCTTGAGACATTACCGAACATCGATATTAACATAAAATGCGGCAATAGTTTGATAAGCCGTTTTGCTTTAGATGCTGATATCAAAAGTGCATTACGCAGCAGCAAGTGGAGTATTGACAGCTATAAAGTGGCTGTGCAAACATACCGTGATGCAGAAAGTAAGGAGCAGAAAAGGGAAATGGAAGTATTGATTGATTCTATTAAAAAGGATTTTAGGAGTTATATAAGTCCCAATGACCCCAAATACAAGAAGCTCTCTAAACTAAGGGGTGATTTATTTAACCTTAGCCAGACCAAAGAATTGTTTGATGAGGGTAACAAAAAAAATAAGGATACTAAAAAGAAAATTGACCAGTTAAGCAATGATATTACAAAGCTGGAAAAAGAAATTGAAGAAATTAAGTATAACAAAATTTACGAAAATGCTTTTGAGTGGAGGTTTGAGTTCCCTGAAGTATTAAATGGTGAAGGTGATTTTATCGGGTTTGATATAGTTATTGGTAATCCTCCATATGTTTTTGGAGGCAATGAAGGAATTTCAATTCAATCAAAGGAGTTGTTCAAACAAGTTTTTAAAAGTGGTTTTGGAAAAATTAATCTTTTTACGCTATTTATTGAACAATCATTTAGGCTGTTGAAAAATGCTGGAAACTTTTCTTTTATAATCCCAAATACCTTTTTAAGAGTAACATCTTATCACGAATCCAGAAAGCTATTAGTTCAAAATCATAGAGTTTACAATATTTATGACTTTGGAAATGCTGTTTTTGAAGATGCAATTACTACAGCTATTGTGGTAATTGCTTCAAAAGAGACTGCTAATGATAACCATAAGATTGTAATAAATAATAATGGTGTTTTGAATAGTATTAAACAAAGTGAAATTGGTGATTCAAATTATGTAATTGCATTAAACATTGACCCAGAAAAGCGGGCATTAATTGATAAGTTAAAAAAATCTTCAGTTGATTTGGGGACAATTTGCGATGAGTTAATTTTCGGAGTTGTAATTACGATGAATAAAAATGAAATTGTTAGTGATGTTCCTAAACCAAGTTGGAAACCTTTTTTGGAAGGAAAAGATATCGGTGCATACTATATTAAACCTATTCATAGTTACTTAAACTATTCACCTAATCTCTTGCACAGGGCAAGAACCGCTAAAGTGTTTGAAGCTCCTGAAAAACTTATCATTCAGCGCATTACTGGAGGTAGTCAGCCGTTGAAAGTGGCTTATGATAATAACAAATACTACAATAAAGAGTCAATAAATAATATAATATTAAAGTCAGATTGCGTGTATAATGCAAAATACGTTTTGGGGTTATTAAATTCGAAACTCTTAAATTGGTTTTATACAAATCAATTTACCAACGAATCTAAGCTTACAGTTAATCTATCTAAAGAATACTTATCTCAAATACCAATTTACAAAGCATCAAAAGGCGAACAAGATAATATTATCAATCTTGTTGATAAAATATTGGAGCTTAAGAAAATTGATTTTAATACTGATACATCTGCATTAGAAAAGAAAATAAATTTATTGGTGTATCAGTTATACACTTTAACTGATGATGAAATAAATATGATTGAAATAAAATAAATTTTAATCAATGCTTTTATCTGCACAAAGTATTATTTAAGGCTACTCTTTACTAATATCAGTATTGATTCAATCTGAAAATATATCACCCTTCATAGGATTTGTCAATAACTCCTTATGAAAGCGTTTCTTTTGTAATTTCAAACTTCGGAAAATAAATATGCAGGACAGGCAGAGTGTTTCCGTAAACTTACTGATACCTCCATAAGCTGTAAATTCTTGTCATGTTGACCCACCATTCTTGCATGTTGACCCACCCGCTTGCGGCAATATTTGTAAGAGCTTTATGAAGGATAAAAATACAACGGGTTATTGATTGTTCTTGACCTTTTTTCTTCGTAAGGATTCT
>JBGTNK010000227.1:0-30949 GCA_041743125.1 Chitinophagaceae bacterium | reverse complement strand
CCTATCGCTTTGGAAATAACAAAATTCAGGCAGCCCGCCGCAGAACCACAGGGTCTGAGGAAGAAAGACAAAGAGCAGGAAATTAAAATATTAGTTTTCTCATGTGTAAACAACGGGCTGGTATTCTTACCGGCCCTCTTTCTTATGCAAAGATTCTAATAGTTGTAAATGCGGCTCCATATTTTTCAATGTATTCTCCTGCAAAAACTGTTTCAGGTGCTTGTAAAAATGGCTGTGATCATAATAGCCATATAAAGAATAATGAAAATCTTTCGGAGAGTTTGCAAGATGTGCTGTCGCTTTTCGTATCCGCATTACCTGCAATGCCTGCTTGCTGCTGATACCGGTACACATTTCAAAATAACGTTGCAGTGTACGGGAAGAAATATTGTATCGCTCTGCTAAACTTTCTATCGACATATTAAACTGATTTTTTTGAAAACACTGTTCCATTATTTCAATAACTATATGAACAGGATATAAAGTGCCGCTATAGCTGGACAGAACAGATAAAAAATACTTTGACAACCCGGCAATCCGTTCTTCGAAAGAACCTGCCGCTTTAACCATATCAATCACAGAACGGTTTAAAAGATAGCTAAGTGGAAAAATGAAACCCTTGTATTCCGAAAAATCTACTTTTTTTTCAAAAATAACTGGAGACACCCTGAACTTGACACCAAAAAAATGGTTTCCTTGCCGGTGAAAACATTCGATGGCATTATACCTTGGAAGAAATCCATCCGTCTTCATATCAAATTTTTTATCATTGACCTGCATAACAAAAGGTGTTCCCAGGTTAATGATATATGTGTAGCCTATATTAGGAAACTGAGCATCTGAAAATCCGTCAGGAAAATTTTTCCATAGCTTGTCAAATCTCGTTTCCCAAAAAAAGTCAATAAAATGGGCAAGTTCTACCGGCGGAGGTATGCGATGATAATTATTTTCAAAATGGTCTATATGGAAAAACTCAATATGCTGCACAGAAGAATATAGGTGCAAATGTAATTACCTGTTTTGGTTTGACTTCCAAAGAGAATAAAACTTCCCTATACAGGACTATCAAATAAATGCGAGAATTTAAAAGAGAGTCTGAAAAGGCTAATGTAAATGCAAAAAAAAAGGTCCTTCCGTAGAAACGGACTGACCTCTAACGATTGCTTGCCATATGAAAAATTTTCGAAGTATAATTTGAATGCTGCATGCCAGCTCTGTTTTTACAAATTGTTTTCCTAAAAACATTCTATTTAATCTGTAAGAACTACACAAATGTAACCTGGCATGAATTGCCGTAAAAACTAAAATAATTGCGTTTTAATGGTACCAAAAGAACCAAAAATTAATTAAAAGCCTTACTGGTGCTGACTTTCAATAAAATTTCTGCCTGATGCCCAAGCCTGATATTTCATTTAGTTTTCTATTAAAAATGGGAAAATAAACAGGATTAATTAGCAAGTAATCAGTATATCCTTTAATTTAGCGGCCCGAACAAAAAAAGGTCCTTCCGTAGAAACGGACTGACCTCTAACGATTGCTTGCCATATGAAAATTCTTAAGAGTAGAATTTGATATCCGGATTACCGGACTCTGCAGGTTCTTCTTTTAGTTTCGACCTCTAACTACTTGCCCTACAACGATTGCCTGCTATATGAACTATTAAAGACAACACAAAAGTAGGTTGGCTTGTAAAACAGCACAAAACAACCTGCCTGAGTTTTGTTGATATCAAAAGCATGTAATAAGTGCTTAAACCCTTACTGATGGCCTATTCTTTGAAAATATTTGCCCGATGTCCAACCGTTCTTATGACATATTGTTTCAACTGATCAGATCCCTGGAAAAAGCAGAAAAAAGGCATTTTAAGCTTTATATTAAAAGAAGTTCCGCCAAAGAAGATCTTAAAATTGTTCGTTTGTTTGACATACTCGATATGCAGGAAGAGTATGATGAAAAGTCCTTATTGAAAAGACTGCCTGGAACAGAAAAGCGACAGCTATATAATCTCAAAACTCATTTATATAAGGAGATCCTTGCCAGTCTTCGATTATTAAAAAGAGCGGATAGCCTTGACCTCCAATTGAATGAGCAATTTGATTATGCTCATATTCTTTACAAAAAGGGGTTATTTCAGCAAAGCCTGAAAATATTGGAAAGGGCTAAAGACATTGCCCGTACACACCAAAAGTTTTATTTTTTAGTGCAGGTTATAGCGCTGGAAAAAAGAATAGAAAACCTGCACATAACGCAAAGTTCAAGAAACCGGGCGGATGTGCTGGCCTTGGAAGCCAATGAAGTTAGCCGCCATATTGATAAGGTTGCCCGCCTGAGTAATTTATCACTGCAACTTTTTAGCTGGTTTACATTAAATGGTCATGCCCGTAATGAAAAAGATGAAGCGGGTGTAAAAACCTTTATGCAGCAAAACCTGCCTCCCGGCAGCCACCAGCTAACCGGTTTTTATGAACAGTTATATTTATTTCAGAGTTTTTGCATGTATGCATTTATCCGTCAGGATTTTCTTCAATATTACAGGTACGCTAGAAAATATGTTGATCTTTTTCGCTCGCAGCCTTTAATGATAAGGGTAGAAACCAGTCACTATATTAAAGGACTTCATTATTTATTAAATGCTCATTTTGACTTACGCAATTACAAACGATTTGCCGAAACGCTGAGAGAATTTGAAGATTTTGCACAAACCAGTCGTGTTCAGGATCATGATAATTTCAGAATCCAGGCATTTGTTTATTACAGTACTGCAAAAATCAACCAGCATTTTATAATGGGGACATTTAAAGAAGGGTTGAAAGCAGTGCCTGGTATAGAAGAAAAATTAAAAGAAAATGCTATTTTTCTTGATCAGCACCGCATAATGGTTTTAAATTATAAGATAGCCACTTTATATTTTGGAAGTGGTGATTACAGCACAAGCATTGACTATCTGCAAAAGATCATTAATGTTTCCGGAGAATTGCGAACTGATCTGCAATGTTATTCGCGGCTGGTGCACCTGATGGCACACTATGAATTAGGTAATTATGAAATCCTGGAGTCGCTGACAAAGTCTGTATATCGCTTTATGGCGAAAATGCAAAACCTGACGGTGGTAGAAGAAGCTATGTTTAGGTTTCTACGTCATTCTTTTTATAATATTCCGGCAAAAAAATTGAAACCTGAATTAGAAACCTTTTTACAAAAGATCAAACACCTTGAAAAAAGCCGGTTTGAGACAAGAGCATTCGCCTACCTGGATATCATATCATGGGTGGAAAGCAAGGTGTATGCAAAACCTATGAGTGAGATCATTCATAACAAATATCTGCAAAGCAAAAGAAAAATAGCTGCAACAAAATAACCGATAACAAAAAGCATAAATTAAAAAAAAGATATAGTAAGGCATCATTTTTTCAGGCTTACTGGTAAAGCAAATAATCCGAATGAAAAAAATTAAGACTCTGGCTTTCTTTAATCTCCTGACTTTAATTTTCCATATTAGTTTTTCCTACCTGACTCAATTTAAACTTAACAATAACCCAGATATAGGCCAGGTTTCCGATAAGTATGATTCTATTTTCACTCCGGCTGGAATAACATTTGCTATATGGGGAGTCATTTACATCTCCCTATTGGCTTTTTGCATCTACCACCTGGTTATGGCCTTTCGCCATAATATAAATCACCCTGCTAATACAGGCATTACCCGCATGGGAGTTTGGTTCATTCTAAATAACCTCGGTACGGCAGCCTGGATATATGTTTGGACAAATGAAATGATTACTGCTTCTTTAGTATTAATTTTTTTCCAATTGCTTACCCTCATCATTATAAACCTCCGGCTTGGCATTCACGATCCGCACCAGGATTTAGCGGCAAAAATCTTCACTCACTTTCCACTTAGTATTTATTTTGGATGGCTAACCATTGCAACAATTGCTAATGCAAGTATTTATCTTTTGGACTCGGGATGGGATGGATTTGGGTATAACCCTGTTTATTGGACCCGCATTATGATCGGCGTTGCTGTTTTTCTAGCAGCTACCGTAGTTTTTACCCGGCACAATGTATTTTTCGGACTTGTGATCATTTGGGCATTGTATGGGATTATCCTGAAACGCCAGTTTGAAAATGCCCATTTATATTCTGTAGTTATAAAAACAGCATGGACAGGTGCAGGCATTGTAGGAATGGTTTGTCTTATACAATTTATCCAAAACCTGGGCATAAAAAAAAATCCCTCAACAATTTCAAATAACCGATCTCCGGTAGATTAAAACTGGCAGTTATTTTTATTGAATAATCTTTTGTCATTACCTAATTGACTGCTCTTCTTCTGCCCAAATGATATTATAATTATTTACAAACAAACCGTCAGCTCCCGGCATGGCTTCGTAAATTGCGGCCATGCAATCCTGTTTTTCCCCGGCGATAAGGTGAGGGAGGCAAGCCCGGGATTGCCTGAACAACTATGCAGGATTATTTACTAGGATTAAACGAACGGCAAAAAGAAGCTGTACTTCATATTGACGGTCCCATTATGATAATTGCCGGTGCCGGCAGCGGAAAAACGAAAGTGCTTACTACCCGCATAGCTCACCTGATGGCGGGAGGTGTTGATTCTTTTAATATCCTTGCATTAACCTTTACCAACAAGGCGGCAAAAGAAATGAAAGAAAGAGTGGAAAGGATTTTGGGAAACAATGAAGCGAGAAATCTATATATCGGCACTTTTCATAGTGTGTTTGCAAGAATTCTTCGTTCAGAAGCCCCCCGGCTGGGTTATCCGAATAATTTCACCATTTATGATACGGATGATGCCAAAAGTGTTGTAAAAACAGTGATTAACGAATTGAATTTGGATGACAAACAATATAAACCCAGCTCTGTTTACAATAGGATATCAGGCGCCAAGAATGCATTGGTTGGCCCGGCAGAATATGCAACGGATTATTACTTGCAACAGGAAGATATACGGGGTAACCGTCCTGCCATTTCTCAAATTTATGCTGCCTATGTAAAACGTTGTTTCAAAAACGGGGCTATGGATTTTGATGATCTGTTATTAAAGTTTTATGAATTACTTAAAAATTTCCCCGATAGCCTGAGCAAATACCAGCATAAGTTCAAATATATCCTGATTGACGAGTACCAGGATACCAATCCCGCCCAGTATGAAGTCATAAAACTGCTTGGAGCCATGCATGAGAATGTTTGTGTGGTGGGTGATGATGCTCAGAGCATTTATAGTTTTCGGGGAGCCACTATCCAGAATATATTACAATTTCAAAAAGATTATGATGAAGTGAAATTGGTGAAACTGGAACAAAACTACAGGAGCACCCAAAGCATATTGCACGTGGCCAACGAAGTGATCAGTAACAACAAAGGGCAGATTGAAAAAGTCTTATTTACTGAAAACACGGAAGGAGAAAAGATAAAACTGGTTCGCACTTCTACAGATAATGATGAAGGAAAATTTGTAGCGGATACTATCCAGGAACATAAGTTACGCAACCATTACAATAACAGGGACTTTGCAATTCTTTATCGCACCAACGCACAAAGCCGGGCATTTGAGGAAAGTCTTCGCAGGATGGGTATTGCTTATACCATTTATGGGGGTGTGAGTTTTTACCAACGTAAGGAAATAAAAGATATGGTGGCCTACCTGCGTTTACTGGTCAATGCAAGAGATGAAGAGGCGCTAAAGCGGATCATTAATTATCCTGCAAGAGGCATTGGCAAAACTACTATAGACAAAACCATTTTAATTGCCAATGAAAGGGATATATCTATGTGGGAGGTGTTGGAAAATGCTTCTGCACACGGTTTCAGGGCTGGCACGTTGTCGGCAATAGAAGAATTTGTGACCATGATAAAAAGTTTTGCCAGCATGTTAAAAACAAAAAACGCATATGAAGTGGCGTTTCATGTAGGCAAACAGACGAATATTTCAAAAGAACTTTTTAATGATAAGAGTACTGAAGGAGTACAACGATATGAACATATACAGGAATTACTGAACAGTATAAAAGAATGGACCGAAAGTCCCGATAATGAGGAAGGAGAATTGGTTGATAAATCTCTTGGCTCCTATTTGCAACAAATAACCCTGCTTACAGATGCAGACAATAAAGATCCCAATGCCGACACGGTAAAATTAATGACCATTCATGCCGCAAAAGGACTTGAGTTTAGCTGTGTATTTGCTGCGGGGTTGGAAGAAATGCTTTTCCCCAATGCTATGAGCATTAACACAAGGGAAGAATTGGAGGAAGAAAGACGTCTCTTCTATGTTGTTATTACCCGGGCTAAAGCCAGGTTATGGATCACGTATGCCAACACCCGATATAAGTTTGGTTCGCTTGTTCAAAACGAACCCAGCCGTTTTATAGATGAACTTCCAGATAAATACCTTGACAGAAGTTTCGCAGGCACCGCATCAAAAGGACAAGCCGGGTTTGCCACTTCCGCTTATGAAAGGATGAACGGCAGCTGGGGAGCGGCGGCACAGGCAGAAAAAAGATATGGAACTGCGCCCAATAAGAAGAAAGCTGAAACTCCCTCTTATTTAGGACCTAAAACCGCTTACCAGAAAGTAATTGAACATAAACCTTCTGCTGATTTTGTAGCCAGCGATACTTCGGGTTTGCAGCCAGGTCAAAAAGTTGAACATCAAAAATTTGGGTATGGTAAAGTGGTGAAGATGGAAGGAGCTGCTCATAATCCCATTGCAACAGTAAAGTTTGACCAGAACGGAGAAAAAAAGATCATGCTGAATTATGCTAAACTACGGATAGTGGAATAACATAGTCTTTAACTTAATACTTTCAACACGCCATTCCGGTATAATTTTCCCACAGGAATTTCTGTTGTAGAAACCTCGATCAGTTCTGAAGTGAATGACTTTATTTTATCAAGAGATACAATATAAGAACGATGAGTACGGATAAACTTTTTTTCAGGCAGCATTGCTTCTACTGAACTGATAGATTGTTTTGTGATAATTGTCCCACCACCTGTAAAAATTTTTACATAGTCTTTCATACTCTCTATATAAAGAATATCCTGCAGCATTACTTTTACCATTTTCCGGTCGGCCCTGAAATAGACAAATGATTCGCTCCTTTCTTCATCCAAAACTGCTGACAATTCATTTTTGACTGTCACTTGCTGGTACGCCTTATTAACTGCTTTTAAAAAACGGTCGAAAGAAACTGGTTTCATCAGGTAGTCAATAGCATCCAGTTCATATCCTTCCACCGCATATTCGGAATAAGCTGTTGTAAAGATTACTTTGGGCTGAACTTTTAATGTTTTTAGAAAATCATTACCGTTTAATTGAGGCATCCGGATATCAAGAAAAAGCAGATCCACCTGGTGTTGATGGAGGAAGGTTAAAGCTTCAATAGCATTGGAACACTCACCTTCCAATTTCAACGTTGGCACCTGCTTTATATAACGACGTACAATATCCCTTGCAGGAGGTTCGTCATCTACAATCAGGCATCGTATGGTATGGATTTCATGCATAAACGGACAATTGCTGTACAGGTGCAGAATTTTTTACCGTTGTTTTTATTTGTTCCAGTTCAATTTTTAGATTAACTATAAAAACATCCTCGTCTTCAGTAATTAAAAGTTCAGATTTCTCCGGGTACAGGAGGTTAAGCCGTTTTCTCACGTTTTGCAATCCAATTCCTGGCCGTTTATCCTCATCTTTTACTCCAGGCATTTTTCCATTCAGCAGTTTCATGCTCATGGTCTTTTCCTCAATATGTATATGTAAACTTATCCATGGCTGATCCAGCATATGGCTTGTACCATGTTTAAAACAATTCTCTACCAGTGGTAATAACAATAAAGGAGCGATGTAAAGGTCATCCGATTTTTCGGGCAAGTCGAAATGTACATCCAATTTATTTCCATACCGAACCTGCTCCAGGCTTATGTAATCTTTCAGCATTTTTACCTCCTTACCCAAAGGAACCGTCGGGTGATTTCCTTCATACAACATATACCTGAGAAGGTCGGATAATCTTGTCAGCATGTTTGCTCCTACGGGTGAAGTATGTTGTATGTAAGAAAATATATTATTGAGTGTATTAAACAAAAAATGAGGGTGTACCTGGGCCTTTAGCAACTGCAATTGGGATTCAAGATTTTCTTTTTGTAACTGTATATTTCGTTGTTCCTTTAAATAATAGTATTTCATTATTTTGATGGCGGCTGCCAGACCACCAATAGTGATTCCTCCCCTCAGACCTGCAAGTAATGAATATCGAAACGAACTATCCACTGCCCGTTTCTTTAACCTCAACCCTTCATCCAATAAAAATTTTCTGCCTGGCTCTAAAACGTAGTTCGTTATTATTGCTGCTATAGTGGCTGTAAGGAAACATAAAAGGCACACCCACAGCAAAGTCATCAGGTATTTGTTCTTCACCATAAACCGGGGAATAACAAAATACATAAGTGAATAAGCAAAGAAAATATGCGATGGTAAGAAAATGAATGCATCGGCCAGGGAAATGAGCAACCCTTTGCCGTATCCTATATTGAGGGAAGATGGCATAAAAGCATATAAAAAACCCGAAAACAACCACCAGGATCCCCAAAAGACAAAATGCCTGGTAATGCGGTATTTCATGCTATCCGAAAATATAAAGGGAGACCGGCCCATATTATTAATTCTAAATTTACAAAGCTTCAGAATTTAAAGGCGCATTTGGATCACAATATCGCCGAACGGTCTGTTTTAAATGATAAACGATCTTAATCGAAAAAAAAAAGCCCCCTCCTGCTTTATAGACGGGACCTTTTACGAAAACTAAACTCCCTGTCTTCAGAGAACAGATTTAACCCTCGTTACCTCTTCTTCAGGTAATAAAGTTTTTTTCCTTTTTTCCCATGCAATAATTGATGCTTCCAGGACACTTTTTAATTTCGATTTTATGCTTCGCTTTTCAGGATTCAACTTCACGCCGGTCAGGCTTTCCTTATACAATAATTCATTTTCATTATTATAAAACGATATAGTGTGATTTAGAGGGTTATGAATATTGTTTTCAATTACCCAATAGCCTTTATCTGAAACAAAGCGATGTTTTTTGGATTTTAAATTCTGAGCATAAATGCCTGATGTCAAAAGGCTGAAGAATATAATTATTTTAAAAGTGAATAATAGCTGCTTCATTTTTTTAAATTTTAAGGTTGCCTTACCGGCAAACCGGTTAAATATTTTGATTCAATAAAAATAGAATCAGGACACCCTGAAAATTTCGATTTCGGCCCATCGGACCTTGAACAGCTATAGAACGTTGTATTACAGAGACAAGCAATGAATTAGACCGGAAAGGCTTTTCGTCGACGCCAGATCATGGAAAACAGAAGAATTTAAAGCTATTGTTACAATCCTATTGAGTTATGCACAATTATTAATACTTGGAACAACATTTGGTATGTGAAAGCCGAAAAGTTACTATCAGGACAAAAAATGAATATAATGGGTAACGACAACCACATACAGGGTAAACAAACCTGTTATTTTATCACATTTAACACAGTTGACTGGGTAGACGTATTTATCCGCCCTGTGTACAAGCAGGTAGTCGTTCACACGCTTAATTATTTTATAGACAACAAAGGCCTGATCGTACATGCCTGGTGCCTGATGACCAACCACCTTCATCTGTTAATTCAGGCAAGAGAAGGATTCGTAATAGCAGAGATCGAAAAAGAATTTAAATCTTTTACAACTACTAAAATCCTGGAAGCTATCGATGCAGAGCCTGAAGCCCGGAAAGACTGGATGCTTAAAAGATTTGAAAATTTTAGCAATATCATGGGCCTGATGAAAAAATATCATGTATGGCAAAGCTCCAGCAGCCCGGTCTTTATCGATATAAGAAAGACTGATACCTTGGTTGAATATTTTTCCTTTATACATGAAAATCCTGTGAGGGACAGGTTTGTAGATACATCAGTAGATTTTTCTTATAGTTCCGCCAGGGATTATGCAGGTATGAAAGGCCTGGTAAACATATCGAAACTTACAGCCGTTGAACAACAATTAGCTGCTGCTGAGAGCTTAAACAGCAATTTTTTTGTCAAGTACATCCGAAATTGACCTTCACCCATTTTCATTTTTTTCTCTCTTAATTAAACTAAAGTTACGTTAACGGGTCTTTAACTAAGCCTGCAGGCAAATTTTCATAAACACTATTTATCCGTGAATTGAACACAGAGATCAACAACAATTCTTTGTGAATAAGAAACCTTTTTTCAAAAAAAAACAACATACCATGAAAACATTGCAAAAAGTAATGACAACCGTAATCGCATCTGGAATATCTATGTTATCATTTGCTCAGGTAAACCTTGGATTACAGTCAACGACACAAGCAGCCGTAAATGCTACCGCTACTACAACAGCGGCTACATCTGCAGCTACAAAAGCAACCACAGTGGCTACTCAATCAACAAGTGCGGGTGTAAATGCCGGCTTGAACAAAACATCACAGATCAAAAGCAGCACTTCAGCTACTGTAAACAAAAAAAGTAGTCAGGCTGTGGCTACCACGGGTAGTGCAAAAACAAACGTAAAGAAGTCTGCCAATGTTAATGCCGGAGCCTATGCTTCTTCATCTTCACAAACCCAGGCACAGGCAGGAAATAATAGCACTGGGCTGAATACAAACAGCAAGACAAACGCAAGTGCCAACGTCAACGGCGGGCAGATGATTGATCAATCAGAAAACGCAGTAAAGACAACTGCAAAATCAACGGTTGCAACCGGCCAATCTGTAAAAGGCCAGGTAAGTTCTGAAATCAAATCAGATGCAAAAATGGTAAATCAAACTGTTGCATCAACGAAGCCGGAAGCAAGTGGCCAAATTTCAGCAGAAGCAAAGACAGCATCCAAAGCCAATGTTGCTGCTAAATAATCCGTAATTGTTCCAGACTATGTTGCAGGGAAGAAGGTAAAACCTTATCAGGTAGATTTATGCTGTATACTTTCTTCCCTGCAATCATTTTAATCAGATCTCCAGACACAAACCCGTAAGCTATGAAACAAGTGATTAAATACTGCCCTTTCATTTCTATTTGTTTAATCTCATTTTCGATTCAGGCACAATCAGATTCAGCTTCAAAAAAACTCGGCTTTAAAATAGGAACCTATTACAATAGTAATCTCCATTATTTTGGCCGAACAGATAGTTTGAAAAGCAGCGGTGTTTTCCCTATGGGAGAGCTTTGGTATAATAATAAGTTTTATATAAATGCTGCACCGGTATTTACACATAACAGCCTTGCTGGTTTTCAATATGCCGGTATGGTAGCAACAGCCGGTTATGCATATAATAATGGGAAATCAGCGGGTCATTTCTATTTCGTAAAACCCATATATAAAGATAACAGCCAGTTGGTACAGTCCACTTTAAAAGCCCAGGCAGCGGCCAATTATTCTTTTATAAATAATATTGTAAATGTGACAATGGGAGCTGATATAAAATTTAGCGGAGAAACGGATTATGGATTAACCGGCGGAGTTGATCATATTTTTAGAAATCACCTCGCAAATAATTCGGTACTGATCATTGATCCCTCAGCCTATGTATATGCAGGTACCCAAAAGTTTACAAAAACATCCAGGGAAAAAACGGGTTCACCTTTATTCCCCGGTCCTGATCGCCTGGTAACTGCTGAAATAAAAAAAATGAATATTCTCTCTTATGAATTTTCAGTACCTGTAGTTTATAGCTCAGGTAAATGGATGTTATTAGCTATACCATCGTATGTTATACCTCAAAACCTGATTAAATCAGAAAGTCGTCCGGATCTAAGTGAAAAAGGCAAGCAAATGTTTTACGTAACTATAGGAGGAAAGATAAGTTTATGATTTTTGCATGCTACCGCAATGAGTCCTGAAGAAGAAATTGAATCCACCAGTTCTGTAAATTCAGGAATACATGGAATTTTTCATTTTGAATTTTACCCTTAGTTCGCCATTAAGATCCACCTCATTATATTACCTGGCAGATTTACATTTTTAAGAAGCGGCTACCGATTATATTTGTTCAAAGTATAACACCATAGAAGTCCGCTCCTTCATGTCGTCCCGGAAAAAAAAGAAAATATCACGATGGATTATTGGCCTGAGTGCTTTGGCCCTGCTAGTGCTTGCGGGATGGTTATTACTGCAGTGGACCCTATACCGTAAATCCAAATTTACCCGATATCCGGAATTTGGCATTGGAATCCCAAATGATTATGATATACACGGCATTGATGTATCAAGATATCAGAGCCTGATTGCATGGGAAGAAGTGAAGGCCATGAACGTGGATAATATCAGGGTTAGTTTTGCTTTTATAAAGGCAACTGAAGGAATTGGCAATGCAGATCCCCAGTTCCGGAGAAATTGGAGAAAAGCAAAAAATAATGATATTATCCGCGGTGCTTATCATTTTTTTATTGCAAGCAAGGACGGCAAAAAGCAGGCGGAAAATTTTATTAAAAGGGTTGACCTGGAACCTGGCGACCTTCCCCCCGTATTGGACGTAGAACAACGAAACGGTGTATCAAAGTCCCAATTACAAAGAGAAGTAAAAAAATGGTTGCAAGTTGTGGAAGCTCATTACGGAGTGAAACCGATCATTTATACTAATGTCGATTTTTATAAACAAAACCTGGGCAGTGAATTTGACGTATACCCTTTTTGGGCTGCCCATTATTATGAACAACACAAACCCCGCATCAACCGGGAATGGGTTTTCTGGCAGCATAATGATGGAGGCAATGTAAATGGCATTCTTTCTAAAGTTGATTTTAATGTATTCAACGGTGATTCGATAGCGTTTAGAAATTTATTGATTCCATACTGAGTAATGGGTTTAGATTTGAATAATGCCGGGTAATCTACCCGGCGAATGGAGCGAATAAATAAATAAAATATGGAACAGGGTTGGGATCCTGAAGTCACCAAATATTTCAGAAAGATAATCAACACAATTGCTTCCGGGTTAGTATGGATGATGGCGGTACTGACGGCTGGATTTTATTTTGGACTGGCATTTCACCCGGTTATGCTTTATGCTATTTTATTTTATGCCGGCCTTATTATCAGCTTGCTATTATTGATCCGTTATTATCTCCACTTATGGAAAAAATAAAATCAATTGATATCATTTTCAGTTTTAATTTTTTGAATCCAAAATGATAGGTGCATTTCCTTTCCCCATAATTATAACTTTTGCATTGGGTGATTTAGCCAGCTCAAGGTAGGCCTTGATTTGTTCATACTGTAATTGCTGCGAAGTAAGTCCTATATTGATAATTCGCTGGTAATCCGCGATACCCTGCGCCTCTACCCTTTTTCTTTCTGCCTCCTGGGTTTCTTTTAGCAATACAAATTGCATTTTTTGTGCATCCTGTTCTGCATTGATCTTTTGTTCAATAGTTGCCCGTACTGATTGGGGCAGCGTAATATTTCTTACCAGCAATTGTTCCAGCACCAGTCCTCTTTTCTTAAAATCATCATCAATACTTTTAAAAATGCGTTGCTGGAACTCGTCTCTCTTATTAGAATAAAGTGAAACCGCTTCATAGTAAACAGAATTATCCCTGATCTTGGTTCTGGTCAGGGGGCGAACAATTTTGTCTGTATAATCCATACCAGTTTCACGAACCAGCCTGGGAGCTTCTGAAGGAAGGAGTTTATAAAGAACAGTAAGATCAATGGTTACCTCCAGGCCGTCAGCAGTCAATACACGGATCGCATCATCTCCTTGTTGAACACTTTCATCCTGGGCGCCGCTCATCGTGTAATTCTGTGTTTTTATATCTAACCGCCTTACTTCTACCAGAGGATTAATAAAATTCAAGCCGCTGCTTAAAATATCGTTTTGAACCTTCCCAAATAAGGATTTAACTCCCACCTGGCCAGCCTCAATTTGCACAAAACATTTTACCAGTATCCCGACAACCATAAGTAATATAGCAACCACCCGAAGCGTAGTGGCATACCTGGCAAACTGATAATTCTTTTGTAAAGCAAATGCTGCAATTAAAACCAGAATTCCTAAAATAAATATTGGCATACAAATCGTTTTTGTTTAAAAAATATTCCACTGCTATGATCAACCACCTTTTAAATATTTAACGGAGTATAAAACCAGGGTGCAATATTGTTCCAGGGAGTATTAAAGGTGGTGGAAGAAATAAAAATAAGAGTTCTTTATTTATTTCATTTTCATAAAGAATGCAAAATACGAAATGCAGGTCAAACATTATCGCTTTATCATTGGTAACTTTGCGTCATAATTTCGCTTATGTCAAAAAAGACGATGATTTACGTGGGCTTCTTTGTGCTGCTGGTCAGTATTTTTTATATAGTGGTAAGGCCATGGATAAAAAAAAATGATACTATTTCTCCCGTACAGCCCTTTTCATTTGTAAACCAGGATGGAAATATTGTTACTGATAAAGATGTGGAAGGAAAAGTGTATGTAGCAGAATATTTTTTTACGACCTGCCCCGGCATTTGCCCAACCATGAATACAAACATGAAAAGAGTTTATGAAAAATTCAAAAATGAGAAAGATTTCCTGATTCTTTCTCATACCTCGGACCCGGAAAGGGATTCTGTACCAGTATTAAAAAGATATGCTGATTCATTAGGTGTCAACACCACTAAATGGGTATTCCTGACCGGAAGAAAAGACAGTTTGTATACCACGGCAAGGATCAGTTATACCATCGATGATCCTGCCAACAATATGAAAAACATCCAGGATGATTTTCTTCACACACAATTCTGGGCCCTTGTAAATAAAAAAGGAGAAGTGAAAAAAATATATGATGGACTAAAGGATAGTGAAATAAATGCGATGATAAAAGAAATTAAGAAAATGCTTTAGTTACCCGTATGGGCATGAATACAACTATCAGGGAAATATTAAAACGAAGCCAGCTAAGCTATACAGCCGGTCGTGAAAAAATACTCCATCTCTTCCTGGAGCAACCCGGCGCTCTGGCCCATGGGGATATAGAGAAAAAAGCGGGAGAAAAATTTGACAGGGTCACGGTATACAGAACCTTACAGGTTTTTGTGGAAAAAGGAATTATACATACGATACCTACTCCTGATAATTCGATCCGGTACGCCTTGTGCAAAGATGATTGCGAAGCAGGGCAGCATCATGATCAGCATATACATTTCGTTTGTAGCCGGTGCAAAAACACTTTTTGCCTTGATGATATTGTAACACCGGACATACAATTACCTAAAGGATATTTATCCAAACATACGGAAGTAGTGGTAGAAGGAATTTGTAAAGAATGCAGCTAACAGTTATTTTCTGTCTATAAAAAAAAGCCCCCGTGTAGAAACACGGGGACTTAGGTTAAGGCTCTGATTAGTAGCTATTTTAAATTAAGTTTAGTTATACCAGTATTCAAATGTAATATGAGTATTTGATATTTCCGAATTTCTTCAATACCACCTTTGTAGTATTTCATTCTTTTTTCTGTATATCATCCAGCTCTTGCTTAACAAATTGCATTAGCCCGCTTATATGTTCGGGTGAAAAATTGAATTCCAGTCCTGCCACTTTGAAAAGCTCCGGCAAAGGCCGTGTGCCTCCCAGGTCAAGTGCAGATATATAGTTTGCAATGGCCTTGTCCGGGTCCTGTTTATATTGTTGCCAAAGCCCGATTGCTCCCAACTGCGCTATTCCGTACTCGATATAATAAAAAGGCACTTCAAAAAGATGTAACTGGCGCTGCCAGGAAAAAAGGCGATATTCATCCAGCCCGGAAAAATCGATAACCGGTGAGGAAAATTCTTCCAGGATCTTAAACCACATATCAGCTCTTTGGCCATCTGTATGGTTTGGATTTTCATACAACCAATGCTGAAATTTATCAATGGTAGCTATCCAGGGAAATATAGTGATCACTCTTTCCAGCTGTTGCTCTTTTGCCCGGTTAAGTTCTTCCTTATTATCAAAGTAAACTTTCCAGTGGTCCATGCTGAAAAGCTCCATACTCATACTGGCGACTTCTGCTATTTCAGTTGGGTATTCTTTAAAACTATGTAGTTCCAGATCATGGGAAAGAAAAGAATGAACGGCATGGCCTCCCTCGTGAACCATGGTAGTTACATCGTCGAGTTGTCCGGCTGCATTCATGAAAATAAAGGGGGCCCCGCTTTCGGCCAAAGGACAATTATATCCACCCGGTGCTTTTCCTTTCCTGCTTTCAAGGTCCAGGTGGCCCATGCTTTTCATTCTTTGCAGGCAATCTCCAAAAAATGGAAGCAATTGATTAAAACATTGTATTGTTTTTTCAATAAGTTCCTCCCCGGTTTTAAAAGGGCTAAGTGGTTTTATGCCTGCTGGTTCCGCCTCAACATCCCAGGGTCGAAGAGTCTCCAGGGCCAGTTTATCCTTTTTTACCTGGTAAATCTGGTTTATCAAAGGCATCACGTGTAATTTGACAGCTTCGTGAAAATTGTAACAATCTTCTTTTTTATAATCAAATCTGCCCAATTCTGTAAACCTGAAATCGCGATAGTTTTCAAATCCTGCATTCAGAGCAATCTGATGCCGTTTTTCCAATAAGGATGAAAATAGATCATTCAATGCCGCTTTGTCCTGCAACCTTCTTTCACTGATCTTGCGATAAACTTCTTCCCTGAGCTTTCTGTCAGGATCTTCTAAAAATTTAGCGGCCTGCTGTAAAGTGTATTCTTGTCCGTTAACCTCAATCGTCATTTTGCCGGCAATCATTCCAAACCGTTGCGCTTCAACATTCATTTCAGCCTGAAGGGGTATATTGGCTTCCCGAAAAAGATCAATGCTTTTTTTTACATTACGCAGGTAGGTAAAAAATTTATCGTGATCTAGTTTTATTGTAAAGGGTGAAGCTATCAGCTTTCGGTTCAGCTTATCCGCAAAAGGCTGAATTTTTGGCTGAATTTCCATCATGAAAAAATTAAAGGATTCTTCCAACTCTTTATTTTCTGTATCACAAGTCATTTTTATCTGGCGCCAGCAAGCATCTTCACTGATTGCTGCTTCCACTTCATTGATATCTTTCAACCATTGCTCCAGTGTATGTTCTGAATCAATATTTCTTTCAGCGAGTTCAATAAAATAAGATTCTACGGATTCCCAATTTTTTAGTATAAAATCAGCAGGTAAATAGTGCCTGGGTATTTTTTTTATATCAGCAGTATATTTCATATTTCAAGTCGTTAAAATATAAAAGCTACCCTGAACGTGACAGGGTAGCCTGGACAACAAATTTGTTTACTTCTTTTTTGGAGCAGCTTTTTTCTTTGGTGCGTCTTCTTTTTCTTTTTTAACAGAGGTGGTACTCTCTTTTTTTGGCGCTGCCTTCTTCCTTGCTGGTTTTTCTTCAGCTTCCTTCATCTTAGTCGTTTCGCTGGATTTAGCAGATTCCTTTGTCTCTGAAACCTCCTTTGCTTTAGCAGGCTTTTTAGCGGGTTCCTTTTCTTTAACTTTCTCCTCCACTACTACTTCTTCTTCTTCGGGTTCTTCTTCCTCTTGCTCAGTCAATTTAATCTCTATATTTTCCTTTTTAAGGATCTCAAACCATTTTACCATTTTTTTAAGGTCACTGGCATACACTCTTTCAAAGTCAAGATCAGGATAGGCTTTTTCAAAATATTTTTTCAAAACACCGTTATCTTTTCCATCAGGTAAAGAACCGCCGGCCTTTTCCATAGCATAGAATATTTCTACCAGGTTTACATTATCCCTCACTGTGTACACTTCTATACTTTCCAGATGGGAAAAATTGTGGATGCGGGTAGAGGCGAATTTGGTGCTGTTGTCTGCCAGTGACCTGACAATAGCTCCGTCTGTTTTACTGTTTACCAGTTCATATAATCCGGGCAGGCCTGTTACTGCAACTAATTTACTGTATTCCATACGTCTTTTTTGTAATTAAGGAGGTGCAAGATAGCCCGAAAAAAACAAAATCCGGGCCTGTATAATAAAGCAGGTAAATAAGCATAAAAGCCATTAGCTCATCTATAGGTCATTAAGTAATACGCCGCATCCTGAATACTTTTTTCCATTGTAGTCAATACTTATGCTGTAATCATAAACAAAATCGCTCATGCCGTCGCTGCAAAATTGTGGCGTAATAATAATATCCAGCTTTGCGGTACCGGATTCTATGTGGTATTCCTGGTTGCCATTTGACGAAATGGGAGCGATGTAAGTACTGTTGAATGGCTCCTTCATATCTGGATTATTAAAAGATATTTTATTCCCCTTATCAATCTCCAGTCCCCAGAACGGCTCATTACCCATCCCGATGAAATCGATCCCGGCATCTGACTTTTCCTTCCAATTTTTCTTATCTGCTATTGGCTTCCGGTCAAGTACATACTTATGCCCCAGGTTGCCACTGATTCTATTTCCTGCATGATCAAGTTGCAACAATTTTTCCCCTTCGCCAAGATAACTTACGACCAGTTCATTGTTTGCATACAATTCTATTTTCCCATTTTCCATTTTCCAGGATCCATTGGTTCGATTTACTTTATCATCTTTTTTTGAATAAATTTCCTCCAACCTGAAGGTTAAATCAGGATTGAGCAAGAGATGAGTTATAATGCCCTCGCAATCGGCGCAGGGAACAACTCCACTATATAGTCCGCTTGATCGTAGTGCTATTGAATCTATTATTTTGAGTTTGCCAGTAGCTGAATCTTCTTTGCCTTCCGTTTTATTTGCATCGTTATTACAGCCCCACAAAAACAAAGAATAAGCAAGCAGGATATACATTATCTTTTTCATCGTTTTATAGTTTTCCTAAAATTATAAAATTTCCCACTCCATACACTTATTCATCTTCGCCGATTCCGGCATATCCACTCAAGCAGGCAGAGGGAAAATGCCGGTGACCGGTCTGCAAGATTTTTTCCGTAATATCGTTATAAATAGTTCAGGGCTGAATGAATGAATGGTCACTTATAGAGCAATTAAAGCAAGGAAATCAAGAAGCTTTCAAAACTATAGTTGACTCCTGGCAGAATATGGTTTATAACACCGCTATTGGAATAGTAAAAAATGCTGAAGACGCCGAAGATATTGCCCAAGATGTTTTTGTACAGGTTTTCCAGTCAATAAGTTCTTTTAAAGGAGATTCAAAATTTTCCACCTGGCTTTACCGGATCACGATAACAAAATCCCTTGACCATGAACGCCGGAAAAAGAGGAAAAAAAGATTTGCATTTGTAAAGAGCTTGTTTGGTGAGGAGAGTGAATTATTGTTTCATCCACCCGATTTCAACCATCCGGGAATAGTTTTGGATAAGAAGGAGGATGCTGTTATTTTATTTAAAGTAATTGATAAATTGCCTCTCAATCAGCGGATCGCTTTTACCCTCCACAAAATTGAGGGTTTGAGTTACCAGGAAGTAGGGGAAGTAATGAAAACCACCCTTTCTTCAGTTGAATCGTTGATACACAGGGCTAAAATTAATTTACGGAAACAACTGGAAGCCTATTTTAAGGAAAATGAGTAAACAAAGGTTTTTTTGCAAATAAGCGTCAAACCACATATATGAAGCAGAAAAAGACCATAGAAGAAAGAATTGAGGAGACCATGAACAGTTTTGATGGGATTCAGCCTGCCAGCCCACAACCCTGGTTGTTTACCCGTATTCAAGGGAGGCTGTTGAAAATGGAAGAAAAAACTAGTTGGGATATGGTGAGTTCTTTTCTTTCAAAACCTGCTGTTGCAATAGCATCGCTTTGCCTGATCTTGTTTTTAAATGGCTTTATTCTTTTTCAACAGGAGAAAGAAGCTTCTGTAGTAATTCTTCCTGCTCAGTATGAACCGCCCTCTGACAGTGAATCTATGATTGCCAGCAGCAGCAGCTTTGATTATGAAACCCTTGTACAGCCATGAATAACCCCCGAAACAGGAATTTACTGATCATCATAGGTGTCCTGTTGTTTACCAATATTGCAGTTTTGGTTTATTTTTTTTCCGAAAGAGAAGGAAAATCCTATGCCCGGGGTGAAGAAAAAGATCGGGGAAATATGGCTGAGATGCTTCAAAAAGAAGTGGGCTTCAATGATGAACAAACGGCCCAATATAAGCAACTGAAAACGCTGCAAAAGCAAACCATCAAACCTATGTATGATGAGATGAGAAAAGCAAAAGATAGTTTATTCCGGTTATTGAGTTATCCTGGTACCAGTGATTCTTTGCTTAACAAAGTGTCGGATGATATCGCCCAAAAACAAAAAGCACTGGATTTGCAGACTTTTAACCATTTTAAAAGAGTCAGGGCCCTTTGCACACCAGACCAACAACCTAAATACGATTCCCTCGTAATCCGGATGGTTCGTAAGATGGGAAAACCATCTCATTCTAATGAAAAAGAAAAGTCAAAATAAATAAACATAAATCTTTCCTGGCTATCGCCCCATCCATTCTTTAAATGCTGCCACATTTTCCTGGCTGATGATTATTTCTTCACTGGTGGCCGGCTCCAATTCTAACTGAAGTTTACTCTTGGGATACGATTTTATTTTACTGATAGCCTGTAACTGAACAAAGTATTTCCTGTTTATTCTAAAAAATTGCAAAGGGTCCACCTGTTTCTCTAATTCCGACAGGGAGTGATCCATAATGAACTTTTGATTCTTATTATCTACCAGGCAAACCAATTTATGAGTAGCATAGAAATAGGCAATATCCTCCGTTTTGATACTGATATAATCCATTCCTCGTTTTACCAGGAATCTTTTCTTATATCCAGAATCTGCAGGATGTCTTCTCCATTGCTGCATTTGCTGAAACTGTATAGTAAAATGCAGTTTTAACTGATCATATTTACCCAACGCCATTTCTAGTTTTTCCTGCTTAACGGGTTTAAGCAAATAATCAATACTGTTTAGCTCAAAAGCCTCCTGCCAATACTCATCATAAGCTGTGCAAAAAATAACCGGGCTGATGATTTTAACCTCGTCAAAAATTTTGAATGAAAGCCCGTCACCCAATTCTATATCCATAAATAGCAATTCCGGTTGTTCATTTTTCCTGAGCCAATCCACTGATGAGGCGACACTGTCTAATACGGCCATTATTTCGATAGCCGGGTCACTTTTTTGAATAGACTTCATTAATTTTTCCGCGGCGGGCTTTTCGTCTTCAATGATGATCAATTTCATAAGTGGCAAAATTATTTTTTCCAAAAAGAGTTTTCCATTTACTGGTTTCAATTAATCCTCAAAACCGGAAGGACTACTTTAAAAATTCCTCCTTCTTCCGTTATTGTTATTTGCTTACCTGTGGTAAGTTTATAACGTTCCTCCAGGTTCTGCAATCCAATTCCCGATGATGGCTTTCTCAAAATTTTCTTCCTGATCGAATTATAAATGATCAATTGTTCATTCTTCATCTCAATGAATATAATCAAAGGGGCCTTTTCAGAAAATCCATTATGCTTGATAGCATTTTCTGCCAGGACCTGCAGGGATATTGGAGGAATTAAATAATGCTCCCATTTCAATATATCAATGGATACTTCCAGTTCAATTGCATGATCATATCGTATTTTCAATAAGGAGAAATAGGCTTGCAAAAATTGCAATTCTTCCTTTAACAACACAAGCCCCCTGGCTTTATTCTGTAAGATATAACGATATACATCGGCCAGGTTATCGTTGAACAACCTGGCCTTAGCCGGTTTTTCCTCTATTAAATGGCTTAAAGTATTCAAGGAATTAAAAATAAAATGCGGATCGATCTGGTTCTTAAGCGCCTCCAGTTCTGTTTCTGCTTTTGCTCTTTCCAGTTGTTCATTCTTCACCATTTCACTTTCTGTTTCTTTAATTAAAAAAACAGTTTCATAAATATGGGTAATGAAAATAACCGCTACGAGAATGACCAGGGTAGATTGCCAGATAATATTCCAGTCATTATCGCCATTTGCAAATAAATTATACCAGACTACCAGTAATAATATACTTACCGGGATTGTATAAAATGTAATACTGAAAAGTAATACAAGAACTTTTTGTAAAGGTTTATTATGCCAGTCAAAATAGCTTCTCATAGAAAAATGCAGGTACCGGTTACCCTGCCATACCACCGCGGCAACACCAATGGTATATAAAAAACTTAATTTTATCTGCCAGTTTGAAAAGTTGTAAGTATTGATCATCCCCGTAATGATGGGAATAATAATTCCAAACGCAGGAATCAATACCAGGCGGAAACCGATATCTCTGACATACCTGTCATCATTCGGCTCCGTCACTGACTTTTTTATGTTCATCGCTTCCTTTTCCAATTTCACTCCTTTTGATGTTGCTATGTAAAATTTAGATAATAGATTCGATAAACCACTTTAATTAATCACCTAAATTTTTTATTATGGATATGAGTACAATCAATTGGCTGGCTGTGCTGGTAGCTGGCATCTCATCTTTTGTTGTTGGAGGTATCTGGTATTCACCCGGCTTATTTGGAAAGGCCTGGATGAAAGACAGTAATTTAAATGAAGAAGATATTAAAAATGGGAATAAAGGAAAAATATTCGGATGGACGCTAATTTTTTCCCTCGTGATGGCTGCTAACCTGGGCATGTTCCTTGCCGACACAGCTCCCGAATGTACAGGCAATTGCGCCCAGCAAACCGATATTACCTGGGGGGCAACAGCGGGCTTTCTTGCAGGTATCTGGACCTTTTGTGCTATTGCCATACATAGTTTATTTGAGTTGAAACCATGGAGACTGATACTTATCAACGGATTTTATAGCCTGGTGTCCCTGGTATTAATGGGTGCTATTATCGGTATGTGGCGTTAATACATGGAACATAGATTCTATGATCCAGTAACTTTAGTCGTCATGGTAAAAAATATTATATGAAAAAATCAGCTTGCTTAATTTTCTTCTGTTCCACTTTATTTTTTGTACAGGCGCAGCCTCCTGCTTTTCAAAAACCATGTGCCGTTAACCCGGTTTATCGATTTTTCGATTTCTGGATTGGAGACTGGGAAGCCTTTTCTCCTGATGGCAAGAAAGCGGGGGATAGTAAAATAGAACTGATTCTAGACAGCTGTGTCATCCTCGAAAACTGGACCGGTACTTCCAATGGTTATGCAGGAAAAAGCATGAACACCTATAATTCATCAACGGGAATGTGGCAGCAAACCTGGATAGACAACAAAGGGGGTATGACGGAATACGTAAATAGCTCCTGGGAAAAAAATAAAATGATTATTACTACCCGCAATGAAAAACAAAAGGATGGAAAATTTAAGATGATGCGTATGATTTTTACTAAACTAAATGATGAGCAGGTGAGGCAACTTGGTGAAAGCTCTTCCGACGAAGGAAAAACATGGAAGACTGACTTTGACCTTGAATACAGGCGCAAAAAAGGATAAGTGGTATACATTTTTTTTATTTCTTCCGGAACTTTAGTAACAATTATTAAGCAGTAGCTGACGGATATTTTTTTTATTCAATTTATTTCGTGTTTAATGATATCACAAGAAACGGTGCATTGTTAAATTAATAAGAGAAAGATCAGATCCTCATCATGGATCCTGGAAAAAGAATAATTAACTAAATTTTTTTCAAACACCACTCCTGCTACTACTGGCATGGGGCAAAATAAAACAATATGAAAAATGCAATCAGTTGGTTTGAAATTCCCTCGAAAGATTTAGAACGGGCAACCCGGTTTTACGAAACAATTTTTGACATATCATTAATTCCAATGGATATGACAGATATTAAAATGCGGATGTTCCCCGTAGAAGATCCAATGGCAGGCATTGGCGGCGCCATTGTCCACAGTGATGGGTTTCATAATCCTTCGGCAACAGCTGGGCCACTTATTTATCTTAATGGCAATCCTGATGTACAAAAGGTACTCGATAAAGTGACAAGTGCTGGCGGATCGATAGTAGTTCCTAAAACGGAGATCTCACCTGAATATGGATTTATGGCTGTCATCCTTGACACGGAAGGAAACAGGATCGGACTTCACAATATCCCTTAAATAAAAGGGTATGGCTTTCACATTTTCACCTTTAACCAGTAAAAACTGGAATGCATTTGTGGAGCTCTTTGGAAGCAGGGGAGCTTGTGGTGGCTGTTGGTGCATGTACTGGCGGCTGATGGCTGCTGAATATAATATGCAGAAGGGTGAAAAAAATAAGCTGGCCATGAAACATTTGCTGAAACATTCAGCTCCCGGAATTTTGGCTTACGCCGGAGAAAAAGCGATTGGTTGGTGTGCGGTGGCGCCACGTGAAGAATACAAGAGGCTTGAAAAATCGAAAATTCTAAGCCCTGTTGATAAAGAAAAAGTATGGAGTATAAGTTGCTTTTTTATAGAAAAAAAATTCAGGGGTAAAGGATTGTCTGTTCTCTTATTAAAAGCCGCGGTAGATTTCGCTTTTTTGAAGAATGCAAATATCATTGAAGGTTACCCAACAGAACCAACCAATGGACGGATGGCAGATACATTTGCGTGGACGGGTATAGCCTCAACATTTGAAAAAGCTGGCTTTAAAGAGGTGGCAAGAAGAAGCAAAAGCCGGCCTGTTATGCGATATATTAAAAATTAAACTTTTTATACTATGGCAGCTTCAGCCAAGGATTGGAGCCGGTTTACGGTTCGCATTAATGTAAATGCTCCTGTTAAAAAACTTTATGATGCATGGGCAACCCGGTCCGGAATAGAACATTGGTTCGTCAGATTGTCTGAATACAAAAAACCAGGTGGCGACCTGCGTAACGAAAATCAAATGGTAGAAAAAGGGGATCATTATAAATGGCTATGGCATGGTTACCCGGATGATATAGATGAATACGGGAACATTCTTGATTGCAATGGTGTTGATTTTCTAAAATTCAGTTTTGGCAAAGCCGGTGATTGTTCAGTAAATATTAAGACCGAACAGGGTGAAACCATTGTTGAGCTCGTCCAGGAGAATATACCAACAGATGAACAGGCAAAACATACATGGCATATTGGGTGCAAAACGGGATGGACTTTTTATCTCGCCAATTTGAAATCCTTAATGGAAGGAGGCATCGACCTCCGGAATAAGAATGAAAAATTACAACATGTTCTGAATTCTTAATTATGGCTTATAGTGAAAAAATGACGGATCGGGTAAGAGAAATCATCTCCCTTACTCATAAAAATGTTGAAGAGAAAAAAATGTTCGGCGGTCTATGCTTTATGGTCAACTATAAAATGTGTTTAGGAATACAGGAAAATAAGATCATGGTGCGACTAGATCCGGAGGTATATGATACCGCAATAGAAAAAGAAGGTTGCGAACCCATGAATTTCACCGGTAAAATAATGAAAGGCTTTGTATATGTAAATGAAGAAGCCTTGCAAACAAAAAAACAATTAGCCTATTGGATCGGGCTGGCACTGGAGTTCAATAAAAATGCAAAGCCATCCAAAAAACGAACCCGATTACGATCAGACAAAAAATAATACTTCAATATGGAATTCACCCTGGCTGCCGCTATTGAAATTCTGGAACGTTCGCCCCATGTATTTAATTCCCTTTTGAAGAATTTGCCTGAGGATTGGACACATTCAAATGAAGGCCCCGATACATTTTCTCCATTTGAAGTAATAGGGCATTTGATTCATGGTGAAAAAACAGACTGGCGGGCCAGAACGATGATTATTTTAGAGCATGGTATTTCAAAACCTTTTACACCATATGACAGGTTTGCCCAAACACTGGAAAGTGAAGGAAAATCTGTTAATGACCTATTATCTGAATTCCGGAATTTGAGATCCGATAATTTAAGGTGGTTGAAATCATTGAATCTTTCTGAGGCTGATCTGCAAAAAAAAGGGAATCATCCTTTATTAGGACAGGTAACACTAAAACAATTGCTAAGTACCTGGGTGGTACATGACCTTACTCATATAGCGCAAGTAACCAGAGTAATGGCCAAGCAGTATAAAGAAGAAACAGGTCCTTGGGCTGAATTTTTTCGAATTTTGAATTTCTGATTGTTTAAGAGTTTTATCGACGGCTTGTATAATAACGAAACGGTAATTATTGACAATTTAAAAATCATTTTATGAACTCTTCATCTTTAGATCAGGCTACTGCCACGCAAATTGCTAACATTGAAAAATCAAGTGGGAAAAACCTGGATGAATGGATAACCATTATCAATAAAAGTGGTAAGGAAAACCACGGTGAGCTGGTTAATTTTCTTAAAGAAAAACATGGATTTACACATGGCAATGCCAATACGGTAGTGCATTATGCCAGGCAAAGTCATGCAGGTGCTGTAGAAAATACGGACGATCTCATCGTGGAGCAATATAAAGGAAAAGAAAATCTGAAACCCTGGTATGAAAAAATTATGAGTGAAGTAAAAAACTTTGGAAACGATATGGAGGTAGCCCCTAAAAAAGCGTATGTAAGCCTGAGAAGAAAAAAACAATTTGCCATAATTCAGCCTTCAACCAGGGAACGCCTGGACATTGGTTTAAATATAAAAGGTGTTAACCCGTCGGGCAATGTTGTGGCTGCCGGCAGTTGGAACAGCATGTGCACTCACCGTATAAAAGTGGAGGACGGAAATATGATTACAAAAGATCTGATCAATTGGATCAGGCAGGCTTATGAACAAGCTGGATAAATACCAAATAATAATACTTAAAGAACACTCCATTCAAATTTTATAACTAATCGCAGGAATAAAAAAAACTCCGGACCAAAAATGCAGGAGTTTCTCTTATTATTGATTTATTTCTTCCGGGTAAAAATAATTTCCATCGATTTAAATTCTTTTCCTCCTACCGGTGTCATATACATTTCCAATTTTTCGGTGTTGCCATCAATAATTTGAAAGGTTTCCCTCACCATCATTTCTTTACCAGACATGGGATCTGTTTGCTTGCCTTTTGTATTAAGGATATTTGTTTTATCATCCCATTTTCCTTCCAGAATCATAATCCCTGTACCCATATTGTCTATCCAGGTGCTAATAAAAGATTTCTTTGCATTGTCGTAGGCTACTGTACTGATGCCTTCAAAGGGCATACCATTGAAAGATCCGGAATGTGTAGAACTTTGATAGCGGCCTCCAAGGATCATTTTATTAATAGTGGTAGCTGTGCTTTTTTGCACCGGCGCCCCGGGAGCCATCCACATACTGATGTCAGCATTCCATTCTCCATCAGACCGGGCCATCATTTTATGTATATCGCCCGGGGTCATATATTCCATCCATGCTTTCATTTCTGACTCTGATTGAGCGGAAAGATTTGAATACATCGCAGTTATAGCAACTGCAAACAGCATTAAGGTTATATTTTTCATAATAGTAAGTTTTATAAAAGCTAAGAAAAATATAGTACCCCACCAACTAAAAAATTCTTTACGCCGGATAAATAATATTCAGTTCAGGCGCAACCGTAAATTTTTTTTTCAATAATTTATCCAGGTAAACATAGAAACGCAAATAATGAAAGACTTCAACCTGGTTTTTGAATTACTCAAAAACAATGGTTTTATTTTTATGAACTAAAACCCTGTCCTCAAATACCAATTGCAGGGTTTTTGCCATCACGGCCTTTTCAATTTCTTTTCCTGCTCTCACCATCACCCCTGGGGAATGGGCATGGGTCACCGGTATGATCTGCTGTACTATGATAGGTCCTTCATCCAGGTCATTGGTAACAAAATGAGAGGTAGCTCCTATTAGTTTAACACCTCTTTCAAATGCTTGTTTATATGGATTGGCCCCGGCAAAGGCTGGTAGAAATGAATGATGAATGTTAATAATCCGGTGTTCATATTTCCTGACGAATTGAGGGGTCAGTATCCTCATAAATTTGGCTAGCACAAGGAAATCAGTAGCATACTTTTTTAGAACTTCCTGAATTTCGTCTTCAAACGTTTCTTTTGTTTTTTTGTCATGTGTAATAAAATGAAAAGGGATCTCAAACCGGCTACAGATATCTTCCAGGTTTTGGTAGTTGCCAATTACACATTGAATTGTTGCTCCTAAGGTTTTAAAATAGTTTCGTATCAACAGATCTCCAAGACAGTGGTACTCTTTAGTTACAAACACAATGATCTTTTTTTCCGGAATAGGATTAATGCTGATTACAGCATCTGCCGGAAGAGTAGATTGCAATTGAGATTGTAACAGGAAGGTATCGGCATGGCCATCGGCTTCAATTCGTGTGAAAAACCGGCTTTCCGATTTTTCAACGTGTTCCCGCATAGAAATTATATTCAGTCCAGCCTGTGCAATCAAACCGCTGATAGCGGCTACAAGGCCTGCCTGGTCTTTACATTGTATAACTATGATCATAAAAAATTAGTAGACGGCCGGTAATAAAAAACTAGTGTGCCTCCAGCCAGTTATCACCTTCCCCGCATGCTGCAATAACCGGAACTTCGCTCGGCAAAATCATTGCCTGCTGCATGTTTTCAAGTATCAGTGGTTTAAGTTCCTTTACTTCTGATTTCAGGGCATCAAAAACCAACTCATCATGAACCTGCATGATCATTTTGCTTTTCATTTTTTCCTTCTTCATGGCATCATACACTTTACGCATAGCCAGCTTGATCATGTCGGCCGCTGTACCCTGGATGGGCGAATTGATTGCATTGCGTTCTGCAAAACCCCTGACAGTAAAATTAGAAGAACCTATATCCCTCAACCATCTTTTGCGGCCCATCAATGTTTGAACGTAGCCGTGCTCCCTCGCAAAATTGATGGTGTCGTCCATGTATTTTTGAATACCCGGAAATTGTTTCTTATAATTTTCAATGATCTCTTTAGCTTCCGATCTTGAAATACCCAGGTTGTCGGCCAGTCCAAACGCACCCTGTCCGTAAATTATTCCAAAGTTTACGCTTTTGGCTTTATACCGCATTTCCTTGGTCACATCAGCCTCTTCAATGGCATACACCTTTGCCGCCGTAGCTGTATGAATATCGGTTCCGTTTTTAAATGCATTACACATATTGATATCACCACTGATGCCCGCAACAATCCTTAATTCAATTTGTGAATAATCTGCTGACACCAACACATGACCGTCATCCCGGGGGATAAAAGCCTTCCTGATCTCACGGCCCCTGTCGGTCCTTACCGGTATGTTTTGCAAATTGGGATTATTGCTTGCCAGCCTGCCGGTAACGGCTACTGCCTGACCATAGGTTGTATGTACCCGGCCAGTCTTTCGGTTTATCAATTGCGGCAATGCGTCAACATAGGTCGATTTTAGTTTTGTAAGTTCCCGAAAGGTCAGGATGTCCTCTACTATTGAATTTCCTTTGGCTGCCAGTTTCGTCAATACATCTTCGCCGGTTTGATATTGCCCTGTTTTTGTTTTTTTTGCAGAAGGATCCAGTTTTAGTTTGTCAAACAACACTTCTCCCAACTGTTTAGGCGAAGCCAGGTTAAACCTGACGCCTGCCTGGCTATACACATTTTCTTCTGCGGTTTTGGCATCCTTTTCCAATTCCTTAGAATAATCATGCAGAAATCCTGTATCTATCTTCACGCCTTCAAATTCCATATCCGTTAATACTTCAATCAATGGCGATTCTACTTCGTTAAAAACTTTCTCAACATCTTTTTCTTTCAATAGTGGAGTAAAAACTTTTTTGAGTTGAAGTGTGATATCCGCATCTTCCGCCGCATATTCTTTTATTTTTTCCAATTCAACATCCCGCATGGTACCCTGGCTTTCCCCACTACTTTTGTTTTTGGCTGTCTGGCGAACTTTTTTTCCAATCAGTTCTTCAATGTGTACAGGTTCGTAACCCAGGTATTTTGAACTTAGCAGGTCCATCCCCCGTTTACCGTCAGGTTCAAAAACATAGTGCGCCAGCATAGTATCAAATAGTTTTCCTGCTAAAGAAATACCATACCATTTAAACACCAGCAAATCGTATTTAATATTCTGGCCAATCCATATTTTAGCGTCATCCTGAAATAATTGTTCAAAGTGGGTTAATATTCGTTTTGTTTGCTCCTGGTCCGCCGGCAAGGGAATATAAAATGCTTCGCCGGGTGTAACAGAAAAACTTAGTCCTACCAGCTCAGCATCATTGGCATCGATTGAAGTTGTTTCCGTGTCGAAACAAATCTCCTCATGCTCCTTTAATATGCCCACCAGTTTAATAATGGCCTCATCACCTTCTACCGCTTCATAAACATGAGGAGTATTGTTGATATTTTTACCGGCGCCATCCAAACCGTTGGCAGCAAGAATTGAATCCTCTGACTCCGAAATTTCAAAATCGGTCTTGGGAATTGTGACTTTTGAATCCGGGCCTTCAATTATATTTCCAAAAAGATCGGTTTGTACTGCCTCTGGCGCCGTTTTTACCGGAGAAACATCTTCTCCTAAAATTCTTTTACCAAGCGTCTTAAATTCCAGCTCCGCAAAAATTTCCTTCAGCTTATCTTTATCCCAATCTTTTAATTTAAAATCTTCTTCATGAAATTGAACCGGAACAGTAGTGATGATAGTGGCCAATTTCTTTGAGATAATGGCAGCCTCTTTCCCATTTCTTATTTTTTCTCCCAGGGCACCTTTTATTGTTTCTGCATTTTCCAGTACATTTTCCAATGTACCATATTGGGCTAATAATTTGGAAGCCGTCTTTTCCCCCACCCCTGCTATACCAGGTATATTATCCACCGCATCACCCATTAGCCCGAGGATATCAATAACCTGTGAAACTTCTTTAATATTCCATTTGGCACATACCTCCTCTGGTCCTAATATTTCTACATCGCCTCCCTGGTATCCGGGTTTGTAAATTTTTATCTTTTCAGATACCAACTGGCCATAATCCTTATCCGGTGTTACCATAAACACTTCATACCCCGCAAGGGCTGCTTGCTGGCTCAGGGT
>JBGTNK010000226.1:0-35605 GCA_041743125.1 Chitinophagaceae bacterium | reverse complement strand
ATTTGGTAAAGGAGAATACAGGAATGCTTGCGGCCAACTTACCGGAAGCCACAATGTATTCACCGGTAGGGTCAACATTTGTTCCGTGTGGTGATTTGGGGCAGGGGAGTAGGTACAACATATCAGGACAATCAGAAGGATCTAATATGAAAACTTCTGTTTTAATGGTAGATGTGGCAGTATGCGTATTTTCATCATACACATTATGTGCATATTGAACCGCCTGCTTTTTTGCTTTGCCTGCTTTTAAATATTCTTCCGCTTTTTTCCAGTTTACTGCCAGTACAAAGTCTTTGTCCTTTGCGGAGGCGTTCACTTCTAACAACGTATTCGCTTTTTCAGAATTATAGCAACTGAAAAAGAACCAGCCATGTGATTTGCCCTTGCCGGCACGGGAAAGATCAAAATTGACTCCCGGTGTCCGGATCTGAAAAGCAATATTCATTTCACCCGAAGTTGGGTTAACGGATATAAAGCTTATTGATCCTTTGAAGTTCTGTTTGTAAGTGTTGATGGGAACATCTCCGTTCTGATCATCGAGTGGCACACTAAAACGGGTAGCTGCCACTACATACTCAGAGTTTTCTGTAATGAAAGGCGATGCGTGGTTACCTGCACTGTTGGGTATTTCCAATATTTCTGCTGTGCGGAAAGTTGTGAGATCTATCCGGGCAATTCGTGGTGTATTATTTCCATTGGCAAATACCCAGCGTCCATCATGCTCTCCCTTTGTTTGTGAAATAGCAAGGTGGTGCTGATCGTCCCAGGGTACAAAACCATGCGAGGTGTTGAGCATCGGCTTTGTTTCTTCGCTAAAGCCATAACCGCTTTCCGGAGATTGGGAAAAAACGGGTATAATGCGAAACAAACGCCCGGAAGGGATGCCATAAACAGCTACTTGTCCATTAAAGCCACCGGATACAATGTTATAGAACTCATCATATTTGCCGGGGGCTACATAAGATTTTGATGCATCACCGACTGCCGCAGATTGCGCTGTTTTGGGTTTACAACTTTGCAAAGATGAGAGGCAAGCGAGAGTCAGTATCAAAACAATGTATGTTTTGAAGTTATAAAATTTCATATTACATATTTATTTTAAAAGGAAAGAATGGTTGCTATTATTTTATTTGGCTCCTCTAATTAACGCCATCATTGGATCGCATAAATTCCAGTATCTGACGGGAGTCCTCTTTAGTAATATTCTGGTTAGGCATACGAACCAAACACTGCTCTAATAATTTTTGTGCTTCAGGGTCTTTTTCCAGCATCATTTCTACATTGGTGATCATATTCATGATCCAATGTGGTTCTCTATTCTGCGTTACTCCTTTCCAGCCCGGGCCAACTAATCGTTCATCGGTCAACTTATGGCAGGCCTGGCATTTCAACTCGTAAATGCCTTTACCGTTAGTCACCCATTCCTGGTTTAGCGGGGTTGTTAATTCAACATCACCGGGTTTTACTTCCGAACCATGTGTTTCCGGTTGATCTGTAGCCGTTTCTTTATTATCATGTGACATTTCTCCTGGCTGGTTTTCTTCATTGTTGCAGGCGGAAAAAATTACCAGGCTTGTAACAATGACAGTAGTAGCAAAAAACGATTTGAGTTGCATTTTTATAAATTAAGGTAAAAAAATAAAAGAGTTTAATCTTCTATGTGGCAAATGTATATTGACCATCCACATTAAAGATTGATAAACATCAGGAGTACATATGATATATCTCAGGGTGATAAGTACATGATCTTATCAGGGTGAAAGAACCATGCGTATACCTATCAAGTTTCTAACCACTAATTGGTTTTCATGGAAACAGCTTTGATTTATTCATATCAAATTTTGCCCATTTTATGAATAACGGGGTTAGTACTTCTTGTATCAGGGACTTAAAACCATCCATCTGTTTATTTATCATTACAGATGTGCTTGCTGATCATCCAAAAATCATGTGTCCACCTGACTAATGTCATTCAAATGATAACCACATATACTTACTATTGCCGTTAAAACAAATGAATCTTACAACCAATAATATTACTAATGAAAGCACTGTAACAGGCATTGTGATGCAGGACTACCGCACTTCGAATGTCTTCAGCAAATATCATATCAGCTATTGCTGTGGAGGTAAAATTGCCTTACAAACTGCTTGTGACATTCATAAGATAGAAATAGAAACAATAAAAAAAGAGCTTACTGATGTAATGCGGGTAATACAAGTTTCGAGCTCCATCAATTTCAATAACTGGAGCCTTGATTTCCTGGTTGACTATATCGTTAATGTACATCATTCGTTCCTGGTTATAAACTTCCCTGAAACAACAGATGTGTTGAAGCGATTTGCAGAAGGGCATCAAACAAAATATCCATGGCTTGGTGAATTGATTGAGTCCTTTAATCTCTTATACGGGGAATTACTTCCCCTTATTGCCCGGGAGGAACAAGTTATTTTCCCTTACATAAAACAGATTGGTCATGCGCAGCAAAGAAATGAACCTTATGCAGGTTTGCTGGTAAAAACTTTGGGAAAACCCATTGCATTAATGATAAAAGAGGAAGATGAATTTGTGGGAAAATATCTGCAACGTTTCCGTGACCTCACGGATAATTATACAGCCCCGCCCAATGCCTGCATTACACAAAAAGTAGCTCTTTCAAAATTGAAGGAACTAGATGCAGACATGGTCCAGCATTTACACATTGAAAACGAAATTCTTTTTCCAAGGGCATTGCAAATCGAAAAAGAATTATTATGAGGATTAGTTGACCGTCCCCATAATCAGGCATAAAAAAAGAAAAAGAAATTAGTTTATAAAATGTGTCTGATAATGCTTGTCATCACTACATGATTTTTTATTACGAACATGCCCTCCGGTTGGCAGGTTCTTTTCAAACTAATAAATATTAAATAAATGAATGGCATTATTATCTTTAAAGGCAAGTATGGCACCACAAGGCAATATGCACAATGGATTTCGGAAGAATTGAATTTAGCTTATTTCGCTACCACTGAGCTGGACGAAGGCAACCTTTCTCATTTCGATTTTATCATAATTGGCAGCAGCGTTTATACCGGCAAATTGAAAATCAGCCAATGGCTCCAAACTAACCTGAAGGCTTTAAGAGGTAAAAAAATTTTCTTTTTCCAGGTGGCAGGCACGTCACCGCTAGAAAAAGAAAAACTAAATACTAATTTCCTCCAGGGTGTACCCGAAGAGATCACGGAACAATGTGAAATTTATTATTACCCGGGGAAGATGCTTTTCAATGAACTTTCATGGAAGGACAGGTTTAAGCTCAGGATGGGAGCCCGGTTAACAAAGGACCTTGTTAAGAAGAAATCAATGTTAACTGGCTATAACCTGGTAAAGAAAGAAAATATCAGGGACCTGGTTAATGCAGTGAAAAAATTTTGTTCTGTTAAAAATAAATCAGAACATTCTGTACCAAGCCGTGTTGTTTTATAATAAAGCCCCTGTAGGGCCGCTGGCTGAATAAGTACCCTTTCTTCACTCATTGATTCTTTAACTATATTTACTCCATTACTTAAGCTAAACCTTCTGATGCTCGACCAGGCTCACATGACTTCACTTTTTGAAAATGCGACTGAAGGTATTATACTTACCGGCACGCATGGGAATATTTTATTGGTAAATCCTGCAACCGAAAGGATATTTAATTATGATAGCAGTGAGCTTATAGGACAACCCATTGAAATATTAATTCCCGATCAATTGAAAACACCTCATCATAAACTGAGGGAAGGATTTTATCAAAAACCATCCAACCGGGTGATGGGACAGGGACGAGATCTTAATGGTAGAAAAAAAGATGGTAGCAAAATTCCTGTGGAAGTCAGTTTAAGCCACTATACCAAAGAAAACAATCTCTTTGTAATCGCTTTTGTAGTGGATATAACCAGGAGAAAGGAGATTGAACTCGACATGATAGCGCAACAAAAGCAATTAGAAAAAGTAAGCAATGAATTACGAAAACTGAATTCAGAGTTAGAGGTAAAAGTGGAACAAAGAACCATGATATTGAGGGAGGCATTACAAAGACTTGAACAATCGCAGAAAGAACTGAGTGAAGCATTGGATAAGGAAAAACAATTAAATGAGATCAAGAGCCGGTTTGTGTCCATGGCTTCTCACGAATTCAGAACTCCGCTCAGCACTGTTTTATCTTCAGCGTCGTTGCTAAGTAAATATACAACCACCGAACAGCAGGATAAGCGCAACAGGCACACCGACAAAATAAAAAGTTCAGTAAAGCAACTGAACGATATCCTGGAAGATTTTCTTTCTCTGGGAAAACTGGATGAGGGTAAAAAGGAATCACAGTGCAGTGAATTTGATCTGAAAGCTTTGACCACCGAAACGATAAATGAATTGAACAGGCTATTAAAAAAAGATCAGCATTTTGAGATGAATTACGACGGAAGCACAAAAGTCTATTCAGACAAAAAATTGCTTAAAAACATTTTGATTAATCTAATTACAAACGCCGTAAAATTTTCAGGAGAAGGATCAGAAATCAGGATAAATACAAAAGTAGATAAGGAGAAAGCCGTAGTTTCAATTGCCGATCAGGGAATTGGGATAGGGGAAGAAGATCAGCAACACCTGTTCACCACTTTTTTCAGAGGAGCCAATGCCACCAATATCCAGGGAACTGGGTTAGGTTTACATATCGTAAAAAGATATATCGATATTCTCAATGGTACCCTTCAATTGAAAAGCAAGTTGAATCATGGCACTACCTTCACTTTTTCCATTCCCGTAAAAAAATAGCAATATGAAGTCAGTTTTAGTCATTGATGATAATACCGATATAAGAGAAAATACGGCCGAAATACTGGATTTGGCCGGATATAAAACCTTAACTGCAGAAAACGGGAAAACCGGGGTTGAACTGGCTTTGAAAGAAAAACCTGATATTATTGTTTGCGATATAATGATGCCTGAACTGGATGGCTATGGCGTGTTGCACCTGTTGCGCAAAAATGAATCGACTCAATCCATTCCGTTTATTTACCTGACCGCCAAAACAGATCGCACCGACCAGCGCAAAGGAATGGAAATGGGCGCAGACGACTATATTACCAAACCATTTGAAGATATTGAATTACTTAATGCTATCGAAGTTCGGTTAAAAAAGACCGAAATTCTTAATCATCCCTATGCCGCCTCACCCGCGGGTATTCAGCAATTTGTAAAGAATGTAAAAGAATCAGGGTTGCTAACAAATATTAAAGAACAGTTTGACCAGGAATTCTACCAAAAGAAGCAAACTCTTTACCGGGAAGGTAAGCGACCGCGGCATCTGTATTATATAGTAAAGGGGAAAGTGAAAGGATTCAAATTACACCCTGATGGAAAGGAATATATCACTGATCTTTTTGCGGAAGGTGATTTTATAGGCTATTCTGCATTGATTGAAGAAAAGAATTATGATGATTCAGCTGTTATACTGGAAGATGCAGAGATCTTACAGATTCCGAAGGAGGATTTTTTACAAATGATACACAGCGACATAACTGTTGCCGCCAAATTCATACGCATAATAACGCAAAACGTAAAAGAGAAAGAAGAAAGGCTATTAAACCTTGCCTATAGTTCATTAAGGAAGAGAGTGGCCGGCGCCTTAATTGAAATTCACAGTAAATTTGGCGGAAACAAACCAATCGAAATATCAAGAGAAGATATTGCTCAATACGTGGGTACAGCAACTGAATCGCTGATCAGAACACTAAGCGATTTTAAAGGGGAGAATCTAATTGAAATAAAACGTGGTAAAATTTGTATTTCAAACATTGATAAGTTAAAAAATCTCCTGTACTAATCCTTATCTATTGGAAATTTTGATGAAGCATTTTTATCAGGTACTGACAATTCACGGCCGTGGTCATTTTGTTGCTTCAACGTCCAGTTATCTGTCATAGTCGTTTGGAGCCAAACCGATCCCGATTTTCTGGATACCTGTACTAACATGCCAAATTGGTTTTGAAAAATTCTCTCTAATTCTTCAATAGTCATAGAATCCAATAAATTAATTTCTCCTTCCTTTTTATTGCCTGCCCTATCCAACAACAGCTTTTCATTTAACTTTTGGTTCAAAAAAGTTCCAATCTTCCCTGTTGTGTTATTGAAAAAGTCTAATCTCAAAAATGGATAAAACCGACTAAAATTTAATTGCAGGTCAGCAATTGTCTTATTTTTCCTCACTTCAATTAACATAGCTTAAAGTTTAATCTAAATTATCCAATCTGCCTGGCTGGTTAAATGATATAGAAGAATATAAGAAATGATTTTAATCAGCTTAATAAATGAAAGCAGAGCCGGAATCCCCTTCCTGTAATAAGAATCAGATTACTAGTTAACAAGAGTCATAAATATTTGGCCGGAACCAATTCAAATTTGTATCTCAAAATCATCATACATGCAAACATTACAGCAAACATTACAGCAAATAATCAACCCCACCTATGTAAATGACATAAAAAAGGAATCTTTCGCGGAGAGATTTATTACCTGGTGTGAGATACAGGAGAAATTTCGATTTGGCTGGCTGGCCGTCATCATCACGTCCCACGGTTGCATTCTTACTCCTTTAACGGTAATGGCGGTCATATTTGGAGGTAATAATTTTATTTTCTGGGGTATAGCCATAGCAGCTATGGCCATGTCATTGGTGACCAACCTTGCGGCCATGCCAACCAAAATCACCATTCCTGTTTACTTCCTTAGTATTATTTTGGATATAGCGATTATTGCGGTGTCAATTATTAACGTATTATAATTCAGGGGATGAAGCAATACAGGAGAACACTATAAGTTTGGCATATTAAATTAAAAATTGGCTGCATTTTTAAATTAATAAGCGCTGATCGCTGGCAGGGAAAACAGGCATTTCGATAATGAACCTGGATCCATTCTGCAGATTACTTTCAGCCCGGATACTACCCTGGTGTCTTTCTACAATTCTTTTACATAAGCTCAGGCCCAGCCCGGTTCCTTCATATTGATCCTTGGAATTAAGACGGGTAAACGTATTAAAGATGTTTTCTGCGTATTCCTGTTCAAAACCGATCCCATTATCAGTTACTGTTATTACAGCAATGTCCTGATTATCTTTTTTTATCCGGCTCGATTTTATTTCAATAACCGGAGCTTTACCCGGCCTTGAAAACTTCAGGGAATTATTAATGAGGTTATAAAAAAGTTGATAGAGTAAAATAGCAGCGCCGCTTATGGATGGCAGTTCATCACAAAATATCTTCGCCGATTTTTGTGTAATGATCAGCTCCAGGTCGGTTTCAATATTTTTAACGATCTCATTCAGATCTACAATTTCTAATTTTTGTTCCTGTGCATTTAGCATGGAATAATCCAATACACCTTCTATCATTTTCAGCATTCTGTCCGCAGCTGAGTTCACCTTATTAATATATTCCCTGGATTTTTCCGTTATTATATTTTCCTGGTCAGCGGCCAGCCTGCCCGTAAACGTTTTTATTTTTCTTATGGGTTCCTTCAGGTCGTGGCTGGCTACATGAGCAAATTGCTGAAGTTCTTTGTTAGACTGGGCCAGGGAAAGATTCAAATCATTTAATTCTTTCGTTCGTTTTTTTATCTCTTCTTCTAATATTTGAGCTTGTTCTTTGGAGGCATGAATGTCCGTAGCCGTTCCAAACCATTTGACAATAGATCCATTTTCATCTTTATATGGAATACCCCTGCTTAACAACCAGCGAAAATTTCCATCGGTCTTTTTTGCCCGGTGTTCCGCCTGGTAAACAGTACCGGTTTTTATTGCGGCATTCCATGCAATCATTGTAGCTGCCTGGTCTTCGGGATGAATCATCGTTTCCCAATCCCAGGTACCCTCTTCGTTCTTGCTTGCCCCTTCGTATTCTGCCACCCGGTCGTTATAGTAAATTACCTTTCCATCCGGATCACCTACCCACACCAATTGTGGCATCACGTTGGCCATTTCGTTCAGTTCTTTCTGGCTCTGTTCAATTTTTGTTCTTGCCTTTACCTGCTCCGATACATCTATTCCAACTCCTACAATACCCTGAATTTTTCCTTCACTATCGTTTAACGGTTCATAAATGAAATTGATAAATAAAGTTTCCGGTATTCCTTTTCGGATTAACGTAACCGGCATTTCATTGGCAATAAATGGTTTTCCTGTAGTATACACCCCGCTAAGTATTTTGTCAAATCCCTGCTCTATTAATTCAGGAAAGGCCTTCATTGCGGACTGATTAATAACTTCTTCATATTTCTTACCCCACACTTCCAGGGCTTTCTGGTTTGCCATTTCTATAATAAACTGGTCACCCATCAAGATGGCCATGGCTACCGGGGATTGCATGATCACACGCCGTAGATTATTTTCTGCCGCTATCCTGCTTTTGGCAATTTTTATATTCGCATCCACCCTGGCTAATAGTTCCTTAGATGAGAAAGGTTTTACCAGGTAGTCATCTGCGCCGGCATCCAAACCTTCAACTTTGGCTTCCTCGTCTGCTCTCGCTGATAAAAATATAACCGGCAAATTTTTTCGGTCAGGATGATTGCGAATTTTTTTTAATAATCCAAATCCATCCAGTTTGGGCATCATAATATCTGAAAGTAACAGATCAGGATTATGACGGATTATTTTATTAAAAGCATCTTCTCCATTAACAGCATTTATTACCTGGTATTGGCTGGAAAGAAGTCGCTCCATATAGGCCCGCATGTCCAGGTTGTCATCGGCCAGCACAACCTTATATTTTTTACTACTAATATCAGCCGAATGAATAATATTGTCCACCGAAGAATCCATATTTATATAGTCCGGATCTTCAACATCTTCAGCATTCCATTTCAGCGCCTCACGAACAAATACATCCGCCTGCGTGGATACATTTGCAGTTGGATCCAAACCAATTATCCTGCTTTCTTGCAAATGGCCTTTCCCAACGGGAATTGAAACTGTAAATAAAGAACCCTTTCCCAACTGGCTGCTCACACTAATTTTTCCAAAATGCAACTTCACTAACTCTTTTACCATGGATAAACCGATGCCTGTTCCCTCCAGGCTTCTGCCATCTGTGTTTTCAATACGGTGAAAGCGGTTAAATATCAATTCCAATTGATCCTTGGGTATGCCAGTTCCCGAATCTTTGACAGAAAACTGAACGTTATTTTTCACTTGTTTTACCCGTATATCAATGGTCCCTTTTTTACTATATTTAAATGCGTTCGATACCAGGTTCAAAACTATTTTCTCCCACATATCAGTATCCACGTAAACCTCGTCATGAATTTCTTCGCAATTAAATGCCAGCTTCATACCCACACTTTCTATAGCGGAGCGGAAAGAACTGACGAGGTTATTTGTAAAGGTGCAAATATCAACCCTTGAAAATTTTCCTTCTAACCGGCCAGCCTCAATCCTGGAAAAGTCAAGGAGTGTATTTACCAGTTTTTGCATACGCAACGCATTATTGTACGCCACCTCCATACGTAGTTTATTCGCTTCCACGTCCGCCGGATCATTAATCGTTTCTTCAATAGGACCAAGGAGTAAGGTGAGAGGTGTTCTGAATTCATGACTGATATTGGAAAAAAAGATCGTTTTTGCCTTATCTAATTCTGACAGCGCCTCAATACGTTTACGTTCTTCCTTTAAAACATGCACATCCGCAAAACTTGTAGCCACCTGGTCACTTACCAATGAAAAAAAGCTAAGGTATTTTTCATCCCATAAGCGGAAAGGATTCAATCCTATCACCAATACACCAAATGGATCTTTTATTCCTGTTTGTATAATGGGAAGAACGATAGCTTTCTCAGGAGCAATACCCCAGGCCCCCTTTGGCATTTGCCCTACCCGCTGTGATATATTTTCAAACAACTGTATTTTTTTTGAGGCAATGGCTTTCCGGATAATCAGCGAAAGTTCATTATCTGCATTCAGATCCAATTCACTAGTTATGATCTTTTCAGATGGGCCCAGTTCAGTAGACTGGGCCAGGATAGCTTTATTATCCGATATAATGCGAAACAATGCGAAGGGGAAATCGTAGGGATTTTCTTTCAGCGTATTGATCGTTTTCTCAATGATTTCCTTGTTTGATTTACAATCGGTGAGATTTTTTCCAAGCTGGGTCAATGTTCGTAACTGTCTTTCACTTATTATCCGGTCTGTATCATCAGTATTTGCACAAATCATTCCTGCGGTACTCCCGTCATCACCGGGTATGGGAGTATAAGAAAACGTATAATATGTTTCTTCAGGATATCCATTTCTTTCCATGATCAGCAGCTGCGATTCAACATAAGTGCCCTCATCATTATCCATAACCTGGTGAAGCATATGTTCGATATCTTTCCAGATATCCTTCCATACAATGGAGGCTGGAGTACCCAGGGCCCAGGGATGTTTGCCACCTACAATGGCCTTATAGGGATCATTATAAAGTTTGATAAGGTCCTTCCCCCACCCTATCCAAATGGGTTGCCGGGATGATAACATGATGCGAACACATGTTCGCAGACTTTGAGGCCAGGAGGAAACAGGGCCCAATGAAGTTTTAGACCAATCATATTCCCTGATGCGGGCCCCTAACTCTCCACCACCTGAAAGAAATTCGGGTATTACCGTTTGTTCATTCGGAGATCTATCCATTCTATCCCATTAATACACGAAAATAAGTATAATGCTTCGCTGGCAAACTGAGCAGGATTAAAAAAACTGCACCGTTTTTGCATAAATATAATTACAGGAAATATTTTTATTATTATTGTGTACCTTAATCTGGCAATTTCATTAAAAGAAAATTATGCGAGTTTCAAATGATTGGAAGAGAACTGACACGGATATATTTTGGGGGGAAATAGCTCCCTGCGATCACGTAGTTCAGATTTACGAAAATGATAATATTTTCCTTGACGCATTATCAGGCTTTGTGATGGGAGGTGTTAAAGCCGGTGATTGCGTTATTATTATTGCAACTGCTGGACATTTAAAAGCTTTAAATGATCGCCTTACCGGTTTTGGAATTCGGGTCGATCAGTTAATTGAAGAAGACCGCTATATAGTATTAGAGGCTGAAGAGGTTTTGTCAAAATTTATGGTTGATGGCTGGCCGGATATCCGGCTTTTTATGCAAACTATAACCTCTTTGCTAGACAGAGGTACTTCTCAAAAAAGGCGGATTCGTGTTTTTGGGGAAATGGTTGCGATCCTGTGGGCGCAGGGACTAAATGGTGCCACCGTACATTTGGAATACCTCTGGAACAAGTTTTGTGAACAGCATTCGTTTTGTCTTTTCTGTGCCTACCCTAAAACAGGGTTTACTCAAAATATTAATGATTCCATCATGAATATATGCGGCTGTCATTCCAAAATGATAGCGGGTGCAGTAACCCAATTAAACGAAGTGGTTTATCAAACCATTTGATTTCCTTCATCTTTCTGGTTTCAAGCAGGCATTGAAATAATAAATGTAGACCCTTCACCCGGGATGGAATCTGCTGTTATAGTGCCATGGTGGTTCTCCACTACTTTTTTGCAAAGGGCCAGACCAATGCCCGTGCCATCATACTTAGTTCTATCATGCAAACTTTGAAAAATTGTAAAGATCTTTTCTGACCCGGTTTTTTCAAAACCAATACCATTATCCTGCACTCTTATTTCATATAAATTCTGCCCGTCAATTTCTTCTTTGTCAACCCGGGATGCACTTATTGTTATAAGTGGCGGCACTCCTTCTTTTGAAAATTTCAGGGCATTGTTTAATAAATTATAAAACAACTGATGCATCTGCAGCGGGATAGCTCTGACTACCGGCAATACTTGTTGTTCAATGGTCGCCACTTTCTGTGTTATTAGTAATTCAAGATCCATTTCCACATTTTTCAGTACTTCGTTCAAATTCACTTGTTCCATCTTTTGCTCATTTCCCAGGCTGGCGTAGTTAAGTAGATCACGCAGGGCCCGGCTCATTCTATCCGCAGCATCTATTACTTTCAGAAACCTGGTTTTTGAAAAATCAGAAAAGTTCATTCCATCTTTTTCTAAAATCAACCCGGAAAACATTTTTATTTTCCGTAAAGGTTCTTGAAGATCATGGCTGGAGATATAGGCAAACTGTTCCAACTCTTTATTACTTCTTTGCAATTGCTGGTTGGCGATACTAAGTTCCAGGGTACGATCCCTCACTTGCTTAGCCAGTTCCTCATAAAATAATTTTTGCTGAGTAATATCCTGAATAACACCCAGTAACCTGTATGGAATTCTATTTTCTGTAAAATAAATTTTCCCTTTTGCCCGCATCCAAATAATAGACTGGTCCCGCTTCACTACCCTCGCTTCGTATTCCAGTATTCCTGTCTCATAAGCTTTTTTATAGGCGGCTTCCCGGGCTAACAGGTCTTCGGGATGAATTGCATTGACAAACTGTGACCTTTCTTTAGAAGGCTCCATATCCAGTATTTCATCAAGGCGTGGGGAACTGGTCACTTCATTGGTAAAAAGATTTACTTCAAAGGTACCCAACTCTGCTGCTTCAATGGCCAGCCTAGAACTCTCTTCTGCCTCTTCAATCTTTTTCCTGGCCATAACTTTATCCGTTATATCAAATGCCAGTACCATAATTCGTTTTGAAGGTCCGGCAATTTCACGCATCGGCTCATAAACAAAGTCTACATACAAGGTCTCCTCTTTTCCAAGTCTTTGTATTTTTACTTTGTATTCATTCCCTTCAAAGCGGGAATTGGTTTTTAAAACATTTTCTAATATTTTATCAAAGCCCTGGTTCTTTACTTCAGGTAATACCTCCCATAATGGTTTTCCTACAAATAATTCTCTCTTCCTTTGTACTATTTCCAGGTAGGAATCATTGGCCAGTTCAACCTTAAAATCATCCCCCTGTAATATGCAAATTCCAACAGGCGCCTGCATCACCAGGTTGTGAAAATTCTCCTGGGTTTCTGCTATTTTTTGCCGTGCATTTATTTTTTCGGTGACATCAATAGCATGCACAAGAACGCCTGTTATTAAACCATCCTTTTCCTTAAAAGGAGCATAGTTAAAATTGAAATAATGAAGTTCCTTTTCTCCATTTTGCCTGATAAAATAAACAGGAGTTTCAAACCCTGTGTGCGAAATGCCATGGCGATAAACATTTTGCAACAAAGCATAATAACCCTGATCTTTCATTTCAGGTAATATTTCAAGAAAGGGTTTGCCTATGGCCTCAGGTCCCACATTCCACAATTTTAATACAGCCCCGTTCGCAACTTCCAGTACCATATCTTCCCCCTTTAGTATTAAGATAGGAATGGGGGCCTGTTCCAGTACATTGCGAAAACGTTGCTCCGATTCTTCAATGATCTTCCGGGCTTTTACTTGTTCTGTTACATCGTTGGCAATGGACATAATGCCTTCCACTTCACCTGTTACATTATTAAGAAGGGGCTGATAAATAAGATCAACATAAATAAGTTTTTCATTTTCATTCATAACTATAGTTACCGGAGCTTCAATAGCCCGGAACGGAATTCCCGTTTCCAGTACTTTGTCAAGTAAAGCTATATAACCCTGTGCTTCTACTTCAGGGGCAATTTCTATGAGGGGCTTTCCAATAATATCTTTTGTTTTCCGGGAAATTTGTAAAGAGATTTCATTGGTAAAATGGAGAGTATGATTTTTACCCTTATATATCGAAATTGGAACGGGTGCCTGTAAAAATAAATTGAAGGCTTGTTCAACTATACTACTGTTAACTGGATCGTTTATATTAAATTGTATTCCCTCTTTTTCTTTATGCTGCGGATTTACCTGCATGGTCATTAGATCAATTTCATTCGCGGTCATTTTTGCAAATTCCTGCAGCAATTCTTTATTTTCCAGAGAAAATTTTCCGGGCTTTGTATCCATCAAACAAACAGCACCTGATAACTTGCCCTCAACAGAGGTAACCGGCACACCAGCAAAAAAACGTATCCCCTTTTGATACTCTTCATACAGTTTAAAAGAAAGGTCCTCATCCCTCTCCAGATCTTCAATAACGATTGTTTCCCGAAGCATGAAGGGCAAGGAACAAATGCTTTTTTCTTTATCTGTATACTGATGTTCTAATAGGGAAATATTGGGAAGGTGGTAAACCCGGGTATCATCAACCAGGGAAACAACGGCAACAGGAACCCTGAATACACGGCGCATAATACCCGTCAGCAACTCAAAAGCCTTTGTTCCCGGATCATCATAAATGAATTGGTATTTGCTACCACCGTCATCCCGGGTTAATTCACCTTGAACTCTGATCTTGTCATGCATGGTTAACGTTTTGCTTTTGTATGGAGGGCCTGTAAATTTAATTCAACAATATTTAATCCGGCCTCCTTATAATTTTAATTGGTTTAATTAGGCCTGTACCTTTAATTTTAATAGTTAAACAACAAGACCTATAAACAAAATTTAATTTATGACAAAGGATATTATAAGCAGAAACAATGTGAAAATAAGCGGGCAGGGTGAGCACCCCATGCTGTTTGCCCATGGCTTTGGATGCGATCAGCATATGTGGCGTTATATTATTCCGGCCTTTGAAGAGCAATACCGTGTCATATTGTTTGATTATGTTGGTGCGGGCAAATCCGATATCGGCAGCTACAATGCTGAAAGATATAGTTCGCTGCAAGGATATTCCCGTGATGTTTTAGATATATGTGAGGCCCTGAACCTGGAAGATGTAATCTTTGTCGGGCATTCGGTAAGTAGTATGGTTGGCTTGCTGGCAGCCATTGAAATGCCTGACCTTTTCAGCCATATCATAATGGTAGGACCTTCTCCCTGTTATATAAACAAAGATGATTATACCGGTGGCTTTGAACAAAAGGATATAGAAGGTCTTTTGGAAACCATGGAAAAAAATTATATCGGATGGGCAAATTTCCTCGCTCCCCAGATAATGAGCAATAATGACCGGCCGGAATTGGGCCAGGAACTTACGGAAAGTTTTTGCAGTACTGATCCTGTTATAGCCAATCAATTTGCAAAAACAACCTTCTTTTCTGATAACAGGGAAGACCTGGCCAAATTAAAAACACCTTCGCTCATTTTACAATGTTCGGAAGATATCATTGCCCCCCGTTTCGTAGGAGAATACCTGCATAAAAATCTTGCCGGGAGTACTTTTAAATTAATGAAAGCTAAAGGGCACTGCCCGCATATGAGTGAACCGGAGGAAACTATTCAACTCATAAATGAATACCTTCAAACTAAGGGATGATATTACCTCTTTTTGATAAAGCACCCGGTGGCTATTTATCTTTTTTTGACGATGGCACTATATTGTTTGTGAATGAAACACTTTGTAACCACTTACTATATGATAAAGATGAATTAACGGGAAAACATGTAGAAACAATCTTCACATTACCCACCAGGATTTTTTTTCAAACTCATTTATTTCCATTGGTAAAAATGCACGGCCATGCGGAAGAGATATTTCTTTCTTTATTAGCAAAGGATGGTCAGCACATACCTGTTTTATTGAATGCGAAAAGGATAGAATGGGAGCAAAAAATTCTGACCACCTGCGTTTATATTGTTGTGGCTAACCGTAAAAAATTTGAAGATGAATTGGTTCATGCCCGTAAGGAAGCGGAAAGAGCTTTGAAGGAGAACACGGCATTGATTAATGCAAAAGAGGACCTCCAATTACACGCAGAAAAATTGGAAAAGCAAATGCAAACCGTAAAAAAGCAAAATCATGAACTACAACAATTCAGCCATGCAGTTAGCCACAACTTAAAAGAACCGCTCCGAAAAATATTATTGTATTCTGGTATGATCCGGGCAAATGAGACTTCTCCTGCCTTTAATAAAGTAATTAAAGCCAGCGAACAGATGAAAATTGTTGTAAGTGGCCTGCAACAATATATCTGGCTGAGTGAAAAAGATACCCGCTTTAACCGTGTTGATCTTAACAGTGTTGTTCAAAATGCAACAGGCATGCTGGCTCAGGATTTTGACCCGGAATTATTCTTGCTGACCTATGAGGACCCTGGCTTTATAGAAGGGGATGCAGATCAGCTTAAATTATTATTTTATCATGTATTAGCCAATGCTGTAAAATTTAAGAGAGGTGAAAAAGCAATAATAAATATTGAAAGTACCCGGCTGAAATTAAATAAATTCCGTACTGTAGAAAATAAATATGAGTATGACGATTTTTTAAGACTGGAAGTGAAAGATGAAGGAATGGGATTCGATTCCATCTACCGGGAGCAAGTTTTTGAATTATTTAAAAAACTAAATTATGGTGAAGGGCAGGGCCTGGGTCTTTCGCTTTGCAAAAAAATAGTTGAAAATCATTCAGGATTTATTGATGCAGATAGTAAGATTAATTTATATACTAAAATAACAATTTCGTTACCAATTCATCATTCCCCGAGATTAGACGCTAATCGTTATGCACACCTTTAGTCATTTCCTTCCGGATGATGTATTTTTGCACATTAGCAATAATGAAAAAGGCAATGGACATGAATGGGAAAAAGCAGGTGCGTTCGATTTTGATCATAGATGATGACAGGGACGATTATGAATTGGTACAGGAAGCAATGCAGGAAATAAATCCTGGAATTTCTGTTCATTATTTGGATCAATGCACCGATGCCTGCAACATACTTGACCGGAAATATGATCTTGTTCTTTTAGATATCAATATGCCAAAATATGACGGCTTTTTTTGTTTAAAATCAATACGGAACGGCGGGTATTCAGATCTTCCTATTATTATGTTTACAAATTCTCTCTCCCCCATGCACATATCCAAAGCTTATCGGGAAGGAGCTAATCTTTACTTTTCTAAACCCGAAAGTTTTACCCGACTGATTGAGGGATTGAAAGCTTTGATAAAAATAGATTGGTCTGATCCTTTTTCAATTACAAAAAAATATGGAAAAGAAGGCCATTGCAAAACATTTGAATATGCCTGATCAATGCAACCAATTGTTTTATCATTCCTGATTTAACTCTCTTCAAAAAATGAGAAAAAGGCCAATAATACTTTATGCGGATGACGATCCTGATGACCGGGAATTGCTCAGGGACGCATTAAATGAAAAAGATAGTATTGTCCATATCATAGAAACCGTAAACGGAAGGGAGGTTCTTCTTTATTTACAATCTTCAAAAGGCATTTTAAATCCTCCTTCCCTGATTTTACTTGACTAAATATGCCGGTACTTAATGGGAAAGAAACCTTAGCCATTATTAAAAGTGAAAGAAACACTCAGTCCATACCTATCATCGTTTTTACAACTTCAAGTTCACCTGCCGATAGTGACTTTTGTAAAAAGTTTGAAGTGGAGATGATCACAAAACCAACCACCCCCGAAGATTTGAATATTGTAATAACCAAAGTAATTGCCGCCTGTCAGTAATTAGAATTGTGGATTTTTACCACAAACTATTATTCACGACCTGATGAAGGAATAAAAGGTATAGAATTTGTAATTCGTTCACAAAAAATCTCATGAAACTACAGAAGAATATGGGTGGCGCCGACAGGATTATACGGAGTGTAATAGCCGCCGGCATGATAGACGCTTATTCAACCGGAAAAATTAAAGGCATTGCCGGGTTTTCGATGTTGGTGTTATCGGGAATATTTTTGTTCACCAGCGCCACTGCTTCATGTCCGGTTTATGAAGCGTTGGGCATTGATACAATAGATGAAAGTGAAGGAAAGAAACCACAGGCTGCCGGAATTGACCCCATATAATTCACATATATCTTTAATGTCAGGTTTTTTATTTTGGCGATCCTGAAGAACAATGATCTTATTTATCTGCCAGTACAATATATGGCGCCGGATTTTTAGGCAATACAATTGTAAATTCTGACCCCTCGCCTGCTATACTGCTGGCAGTAATTTCTCCTCCGTGCAGCGTGATGATTTTTTTTACAATGGCCAGGCCTATTCCTGTTCCTTCATATTCTTCCCTGGGGTGTAAGCGCTCAAAAATGTCAAAAATTTTTGTTGACATTTCATTGTTAAATCCAATGCCATTATCTGTGTACCTAATGAGGTATTCATCCTGCCTGGAGACACAACTAATATTAATTTCCGGCCGGCGATTTTCATGTGAAAATTTTAAAGAATTACTGATCAGGTTCAAAAATACCTGGCCCAGTTGGAGCTCTATACCTTTCATTGTAGGTAATTTACCCACGTTAACCACTGCTTCTTTTTCAGAAATAGCCAGTTGAAGATCATCCTTAATATGATCAAGCAGGTTTCCCAGGTTTACATCTTTTAATGGAAACCTTTCCTGCGACAGGCGGGAGAAATGTAAAAGATCATCTATCAACAATGCCATTCTTTTGGAAGAATTAATGACATTGTCCATGTATTGATGAAATTGAGGATTATCAAAATCTTTTGCAAGTTCTTTCGATCTTTCGGAAAAAATTGAAACTTTCCGCACGGGTTCCTTAAGATCATGGCTGGCTACTGATGTAAACTGCATCAGTTCATAATTTATTTTTTCCAACTCCGCAGTTCTCTCTTTTACCTTATGTTCCAGCACAGACAGGTATTCTTTTTCTTTATTTCGCAACTCCTCCCTTATTTTTTTCTCCTCGGTGGTTTCTCTTACTTCAATTACGGTTCCTACTGGAATTCCATTTTCAATAATAGGGCTGGCCACAAATGAAACAGGAAAAAATTCCCCGTTTTTCCGGATAAAAGTCTCCTCTCCCTGGGTTTGCATTTTTTCAGGAAGGGCCCGGTCAATAAGACATTCCTCTATGGGAAAGTGATTGCCATTGGTGTGTGTGTGATGAATATAATAGTGCAGAGGTTTTTCCTGAACTTCTTTAATTGTATAGCCAGTCATTTGTTCCGCAGCCGGATTCATATAAGTGCACCATTGCTGATCATCCATCAGGAATAATGCATGCAGGGTATTATTGGTCAGTGTATTGATCAATGTATGCTGGCTGGCCAGTTTCTCTTCTGCCTCCTTACGGTCCGTAATGTCAGTAAGTGAACCTGCATATCCTCCAAATTTTCCGTTTGGCAAATAATATGGGCTCCCATATGAACTGCACCACCTGATAGCACCATCTCTTCTCCTGATTCTAAAATCCGTGGTAAATATTCGCTTGCTTTCAAAGGCGGTTACAAAAGATGATTCAGCATGCCACCGATCCTCCTCAACAATGGACCTGATCCAACCCTTTTGCATATGATCTTCCATTTTACCTCCCACCATTTCCAGCCAGGTTTGGTTTACATAAATGGTTTGCCCTTTTTCATTGGTCATCCACAACGTCACCGGCGAAATGTTGGCAATGGTTTGACCAAAATTTTCACTCTTAATTAAAGCCTCTTCTATTTGTTTTTCGGAAGAAACGGGTTTTAATAAAAGCAGGGTATGAATTTTCCCTTTAAGAATATAATGGCTACCCACTATTTGTACAGTTACAATTCCCTTTTGAGTTTGTAAATCACCAATGCCTTTATAGCGTCTTCCCGAACGAACGATATCCTCAATAGCATTAAAAAATTGTTCAGTATGCGGAAAAATATCCCTGCCTTCTAATGTTTTTATCTTTTCTAAACTATAACCAAAAAGGGCAGTGGCTGCCGGGTTGGCTTCTATAGCTTTGCCCTGGTCATCAAAAATGATCATAGCATCTGTTGCCGATTGAAAAATACTTTTGTACTGCTCTCTTTGTTCTTTTAATATTTCCTCTGTTTTCTTTTTTTCTTCAAACAAACGGGCATTACCCATGGCTACCGCTGCCTGGGCGGCAATACCCTCAATTAACTTTTCGCTTCTTTCCGTAAAAACTCCGGCTTCAGGATGACCAAAAAATAAACCACCAATCACCTCTTTGGTAATCGGAGAAATAACAGGTGTGGCTAAATAACTTTTTACCGGCAAATGCCCTCTTGGCATACCAAAATGCGGGGCACTTTTTCCATAATGAGATTCCTGTGTCACATCATCATAGCGCACCGTACACAAGCCGGTAAATGTGGGGTGAAAAACCTCAGTTTTGCGGGGCATGGGAAATTTTGAAAAGGCCTCTTTGGGCACACCTGAAATGGTATACAGGAAATAATTTTCCCCTTTTTGATTTATAACGTTATAAAACAAAGCGCCAAACTGAGCCCCACTTATTTCTGTGCCAATATCGGTAATCTTTTGTACAAGTTTTTCTTGCTCAACTTCTGAGGTAATGGCCTTTCCTGTTTCCAATAATAATTCAAATACGCTGGTCTCAATCGCTTTTACCATAAACTTTTTGGTGTTGTATATGAAAACGAAAAATAAAACATAAACCAACCAGGATTGGAAAATACAAGATCCATTTAAAGCTTCATTGGTTTAGTAAAATTTCCGCGCAGTTTGTCGCAGCTTTTCCATGCAATAAACCGGCCGTTTTTTCTGAAAAAAAAAGAAAATAGAGGCCAGTTCAGAATTTTTTTTGACTAGGAGGAAACGCACTGGAGATGCTGAGCTGATGTGAAAATTCCATGACCTTTAGTCTTTACAATAAGAAAGCAATCGTACGGCACTATGCTCTAAATCAGCAAAACTCATAGGTTTTGTAATCATATCTACCCCGTACCGGGCGCATTCCTTTTTGTCTTCCGGGTTAGCGGACGTAGTAAATACAACTACTGAAAGCTCAGCCAGCTGTTTATCATTCTTTAAATGCTTTATAACTTCCCTTCCACTCATGCCCGGCATATTCAAATCCACAATCACCAGGCAGGGTGGCTTCCTTGATTTCTTTAAAAAGTCCAGGGCCTTGGCACCATTTTCTACAGTTTCTATATTAACATGAGGAGCGGCCTCCTGCAAGGCCTCTGACAACAACATCCGGTCGTCCGCATCATCATCAACATATAGTATCGTCAATTTGCCTGATCCTGAACTTAGTGTCATTTGTAAAATATAAAAGTTTTCAAAAATACATGGAAGAAGCGGAATAATTTATTTTGATTTGTGGGTGCATTACATGCAATTGATATATGTGTGTCCACGGGGTCTCAATTAATCTGATTACTGTTAAATTTTTGAATAAAAATTTAAATAAACCCTCCATAGAGAACCTGAAATAACCTTGAGAAACTTTTCTGCAGAGATGACTACTAACTGAGGTAAAATATACCCAAAAAATATGAGGATTATCATCAAAAAAAAAATCGGCACCGGTAAGTGGTTTCTATTAGAAAACTTAGAACCAGTCAGCTCCAAAATAGAATTACATACTGTTTAAAATGGCCCTGTTTAAGGATACAAAATAAGTGTATATACATATCGACGAATACTGCCCCAAAATCTGTTCAAAACTTTTTTTCGATTTTCAGTAGTATAAATTCCTGCCTCTGATAAGCCAGCCTGACAAAAGTCAGGGAAATGAGATACCATTAACTTTGATCCTTATTATGGCAATACTCTACATTAAAAACATGGTTTGCGACAGGTGTATTATGGTTGTCAGGCAAACCCTGGATAAGTTACAGTTGGAATACAAAAATATTCAGCTTGGCCAGGTTGAGTTGAACAAAGAACCGGAACCTGGTCAAATAAATGAACTTAAAGAAAATCTTCTGAAGAATGGCTTTGAGTTATTGGACGATAAAAAAGCGAAGGTTGTAGAGCAAATTAAAAACACGATCGTTTCATTGATCCAGGGATATGGCGAAGACGAATTCAATATGAAGATTTCCGCCTTACTGGAAGAAAAACTGCAAATGGATTACCATTATCTCAGCACTCTTTTTTCATCTATAGAGGGGATAACGGTAGAGAAATATGTCATCCTGCAAAGAATAGAAAAAGTAAAAGAACTTATGATGTATGCGGAAATGAACCTGAGCGAAATTGCTTTTAGTTTAGGATATAGCAGCGTACAACATCTGTCGCAGCAGTTCAAAAAAATTACAGGTCTTACTCCTTCGGGGTTCAAATTATTAAAGGAAAACCAACGAAAGCCGCTTGATAAAATCTGATGAACTAAAAATGTACATCTATCTCTGAATTTTGTAACAGCTCCTGCATTCTTCTTCATGAACTTTGCTTTAAATTTCTCTATCATGCAAAAGAATTCTACTGTTTTTATAAAAGGAATGGTTTGCCAGCGATGTATATCCGTGGTAAAAGATCTGGTGGAAAAAATCGGTTTTCAACCTGTTGATGTAAACCTGGGGGAAATAATCTTTCCGGCAACCTCCCCGGTTCCTGATACATCAGTATTAGCAGAAAAATTAAAACCCTCTGGTTTCACAGTCCTTGAGGATAAAAAAGAAAAACTGGTAAGGGACATAAAACAACTGGTAGAAGAAGTTTATAATGGAGATTTTGACTTTCCCTCCCGGTTCCGGTTTTCAAAACTGGTAAAAGACCGATTAGGAAAAAATTATGATACCATGAGTACTGCATTTTCAGTTATAGAAAAAACCAGCATTGAAAAATATATAATTAATTTTCGAATCAGGAAGATCAAGGAACTTATTCTATATGATAACCGGTCTCTAAGCGATATTTCTTTCAGCCTGGGGTTTACCAGTGTGGCTCATCTCTCCCGACAGTTTAAAGAGGTCACCGGCATCAATCCTTCCCATTATCAAGCCTCTCTTAGAAATAATATAAGCAGCACCACCCATGTATAAAATAAAATTCTATACATCTTACCAGTCATTTTGTAACAAGCCGGCCGTTTGCCAACAGTAATTTTACAGAAACAAAGTTTATGTCAACAGATACACTGATCAATAAAAAAGTAAGTGGGAATAAAACCACTTACAAAAAGGAAAGTTTCCCTGTTCTGGAAATGAGTTGTGCTGCCTGTGCCGTAAGTGTAGAATCTATGCTTAGATCTGTAGATGGTGTAAAGGATGCCGGGGTAAATTTTGCTAACCAGGATGCCTGGATTGAATACGATCCTTCAGTTGCTACACCTGAGATATTAAGAAATACGGTGCGCTCAATTGGTTATGATATTCTGATTGAAAAAGAGAACCAGGAAGAAATAAAAGAAGTTGCACAGGAAAAATATTATGCGGCGATAAAACAAAGGACCATATGGGCTTCGGTTCTCTCTATACCCATAGTTGTTATCGGAATGTTTTTTATGGATATGCCATATGGAAATTACATTATGATGGTTCTGGCAACTCCTGTTGTATTTTATTTCGGCCGGAGTTTTTTTATAAATGCCTGGAAGCAGGCGAAGCATCGTAATGCTAATATGGATACATTGGTTGCCCTTAGCACAGGTATTGCCTGGATCTTTAGTGCTTTTAATACATTGTATCCCGAATTCTGGCACCAACGCGGGTTACATGCCCATGTGTATTTTGAAGCCGCTGCTGTAGTGATTGCCTTTATTTCATTGGGTAAAATGCTTGAGGAAAAAGCAAAATCCAATACGTCTTCTTCCATTAAAAAATTAATGGGTTTGCAACCCAAAATTGTAACACTGGTATTGGAAGATAATCAAACCAAGGAAATCCCCGTAAGTCAGGTAAAGCAGGGATACTTATTATTAATAAAGCCCGGAGAAAAAATACCGGTGGACGGGATAGTTAAAACGGGCGAATCATTTGTTGATGAAAGTATGATTACCGGTGAGCCCATGCCGGTAGAAAAAAAGAATGGGTTAAAAGTATTTGCAGGTACCATCAACCAAAAAGGCAGTTTTAAGTTTGAAGCGGAAAAGGTAGGCGCTGAAACCTTATTGGCACAGATTATTAAAATGGTGCGGGAAGCCCAGGGAAGCAAGGCCCCGGTGCAAAAACTGGTCGATAAGATTGCCGGCATCTTTGTGCCAATTGTAATTGGCATTTCTATTCTCACTTTCCTGCTGTGGATATTCTTCGGAGGCGATAATGCATTTACTCATGGTTTGCTAACAGCAGTTACTGTCCTTGTCATCGCATGCCCCTGTGCATTGGGACTGGCAACACCAACTGCCATTATGGTTGGCGTTGGTAAAGGTGCAGAAAATAATATCCTGATAAAAGATGCGGAAAGCCTGGAGCTTGCCCACAAAGTAAATGCGGTGATACTCGACAAAACAGGTACCATTACAGAAGGAAAGCCAGAAGTAGTTGATATGTTCTTTATAGAAGGCGCTGACCAGGCTGTTTTGAAAAGGGTTTTAATGGCGATTGAATTGCAATCAGAACATCCCCTGGCAGAGGCAGTAGTAAAGTATTTGGATGAAGAAGAAATAAACGCAGTTCAGTTAAACCGAATCGAAAGTATAACGGGGCAAGGAGTACTTGCGGATTATGAAAGTAAACAATACCTGATCGGAAATACCAGAATGCTTTCGGAAAAAGGAATAACACTGAATGAGGATCTGCGCAAACGAACAATCCGGTTGCAGCAAGAAGCAAAAACAGTGATATCATTTGTGCAGGAAAATAAAGTGGTTGCCATTATTGCAATTGCTGACAAAATAAAACCCACTTCAAAAGAAGCTATTCATAATCTTATGGACAGTGGCATAGATGTTTATATGCTCACAGGCGACAACCATCAAACAGCAGCCGCTGTCGCAAAGGAGGCCGGACTTCAACATTTTAAAGCGGAATTGATGCCGGCGGATAAAGCTGCCTTTATAAAAGAATTACAAAGAAAGGGAAAAACAGTTGCTATGGTTGGTGATGGCATCAATGACAGTCATGCACTGGCCCAGGCTGATATTAGTATTGCTATGGGCAGGGGAAGTGATATAGCTATGGATGTGGCAAAAATGACATTGATCACTTCTGATCTTAACAGTATTCCAATGGCATTAAAACTATCCCGCAAAACGGTACGCACTATCAGGCAAAATTTATTCTGGGCGTTTATTTATAACCTGATAGGTATTCCTGTTGCAGCCGGAATATTGTATCCATTCAATGGATTTTTACTTGATCCTATGATAGCAGGAGCTGCTATGGCCCTCAGTAGCGTCAGTGTTGTGAGCAACAGTTTACGGTTGAAATATTCTTCATTACGATAATAAATTTAATTTCATTACAGGGCCGGCAGGATAAACAATTAATGTATTAACCAGCCGGCCTTTTTCTATTGCTGTCAATTCATCTCCTTTATTCACAGTTCATCCCTGATAACACTTTTTTAACGAATGCCAGCCAATAGCTTGCATAAAGTTTAGGTTAAAAATATCCAGACAGTTATATAGAAAGATAAATATCCTGGCAGTTAAAAAAGAGAATAAAAATTCCTTGAAAGAAAGAATCGTAGTTCTGAAATATAAATCCTGATTATATACATTATAAAGTTTATAGTATAAGGCATAAAGTATATATCCAAAATAGATTTGTACCGCATCATTTGTAATAAACCATAAAAACCATTGTATGAGAAAAAAGCTTGCTTTTACTTTATTAACCAGCTTTTCAATTTTATTATTTACCGCATGTAAAAAAACAATTGAAAATATACCCCCGCCCCAACCCGGGCCCACTGATCCATCGGTCTATATACAATTTACAGCTAACGGAGTTCAGCTAACAGGAACCCCTCTGTATGCTTTACTCAGCGTTGAAAACAATTCCGGTCAATCCACCTTTTCTGACAAAAAAGTAACGTTGAATAATATACAGGGTGTTTATAAGACTGATAAGATTACCATTACAAAAGGAGAATTCAGGCTTTCGAAATTTATTATCGTAATGGCATCTGATACGGCCGTGTATGCTACACCCAAGTACAATAGCCCGAAAGCTTCCCAGGTAGCTACCCCATTAAATCATTCATTTACTATTTCGCAAAAAGGCATTAATACGGCAACCGTAGAAGTATTAAAAATAGCTGAATCGGATGTTCCGGGGAACTACGGTTACACAACCGATGATTTTGGATTTCAACCTTTCCTTACTCTGAAAATAAAATTAAGCATCGAAGAGGGAAAGGTATTATATGACAGTTTGCAGGGATTGCTAAAAATTGACGCTATTAACGGACAACAAACGCATTGGATAAGAGCAATCGAAATGCAAAAAGGATTAACCGAAATCAGGGTGCCGGAACAATATTCCAACTTCACTTTTGAAGTAACTAAATGGAATGTGGTAGTCCGAAAGGTTTTCAACCGCTCCCAATTGCAATCCAATATGTTGATTGAACTGGAAACCACCCGTCAGCCAAAACGCTTGCTGAACGAAGCTTCCTTTATTGAAATTTTATCGGACTGGGTATTAGAAAGCCGTTCAGAATATTTTTATAATGGATTTAATCGCCTCTCCGAAATAAAGAGTTACCAAAAATCCACAATCGTGAGCGGACTTCCCTTAACCTATATCTACAAATTCATTTACAGTGGTAATCTACTGGAAAGTATCAATCGATTTGCACCGGACAATCAACCAACAGGCAGTTCAGAGTTTTTTTATTCCGATGCTAAGATTGTTAACATCAGCAATAAAAGTTATGACCAGCAGACGCATTCTGTTTACGAATACTCTCAGTCGGGAAAATACAATATTATCCGGGGTGATTATCTTTTTGGTAACGGAAATACTATGACATACACTATGCGATATAAAGATGGTAATAAGGTTGAAGACAAAGCACAAAGTTCAACCGGAGGCACAGAAGATGGCAGCTACGAATATGATAACAACATCAATCCAAAATTTCAATTGGGCTATCCTGACCTTTATTTTACTAATCATTCTAAAAATAATCTGAAGGCAGAACTTAAAAGCCACGGAGGTTCTTTTCCATCGGTTGTTCCTTATAAGTATGAGTATGTTTATGATAATGACGGTTACCCGGTTGAAGCATTGATAAGTTATAAAGGATATACGTCACATCAACATTTATACAGGATCAAAAAGACATATAGCTATCAATAATTATAGCAAACCAGGCCTCTGTCATCTTAGCAGTGTTGCGTTTGTCCAATACCTTTGGAATCAAACTTTCAAAAAAGGAAAGAAGAAAGACATATCTTATAATAATTAAAAACCGGACGGATACAAAAAGAAAATCCCTGCTCGCACCAGGGATTTTTTATTACTTCTTTACAAGAACAAAGGAAACATTAACAAATTCATTTCTCGTTCTTATAAAACATCTTTTTCCAAAGCAATAGTGAAAATTTTATAACAGATATCAATTATTCTGTAACAATAAACCTACCTGGTGCAGGTAATTTTACAATACAAAATCGAAGTATATTTTATCAAAAAAAAAAATTCCATTTATGACTACAAGAAATATACAACAGGAAATTTTGTTCTTTACTGAAACAACGCTGGCCCAATTTGAATTAAGATCAACCGATTCCGTCTCCGGATCTTCTTCGCCAACAGACCAAACTGAAGAGGCCCTATGGAACGGCATGTTGTTTGAAATAATTCCTGAACTGATCTTGAAAAACAATGAAAAAAGAAATCCCTTGTTCCTGTGGCAAGTTCACAAGTATAGCTCATCATTTTATATGAATATGAGTAACTGCCCTGACCATACAGATCAGCATTTTTCAATTGATCCGTATCGGTTCATTCCAAAAACATTTATAAACTAAAAAGGATAAAAACAATGGAAACATTAAAATTTAAAACGACTATTAAATGTGAAGGCTGTATTGCTCAATCAACCCCCTTTTTAAATAAAACAGCAGGAGAAAATAATTGGGAAGTGGATACACAAAATCCCAATAAAATTCTGACAGTATCAACAGATAATCCAATTTCTGAAGAGGAAATCATAAAAGCCGTAGAGGCTGCAGGATTCAAGGCAGAAAAATTAGAATGATTCATTTTGAGGTTTAAGGATGATTTGGTTAGCGAAGCCGGGAGAAATCCCGGTTTTTTATTGTCACACATTATAATGCAAATTTAAAATAACAAGTGTACTCGAACTTTCCAGAAACACCCTGTCTACCACTTTTGTTTTAAGTGCCAGGTTTTTGACCTGATTATCCGGCCATGTAAGAGTTTTCTTTTGCCATATACTTAATATGTCTTAAATAAGGATCAGATAACCAAAGCGAAGGTGGATTTCCTCCTTCTGCAATTACCAATTACCGTTTTTATAGGAACTAAAATTGTGCTATTCTTACTCTGTGCTGGTTCAGTTGACCCTCTTAAAAGTTTTTAATTAATATTGTAAACAAGTTAACTTTACTAAACGCTTAATAGCAGGATTAATACATAAATATTGACCGCAACCTGCAGCCAGGAAAAAACGCTTATTGTTGCTTGCAGGTAACTTGCCAACCTTTCATTTTTTTTATTTTATATAAATAAGTCATCCGGGGAATTCAGAACATGATGAGCTTGGGTGCTATTAAATATATGGAGCCCGTTTTTTCTTCGCCCCTGAAATCGCAACAGCTTATTACAATTAGCACAGATATGCTGCAGGCTGTATTGGACATGATGCCGGTTGGCGTTCAGATACTTCAGGCTATACGTAATAATAAAAATGAAATCATCGACTTCCGGTACACACTTGTAAATAAGGTGGCCGCAAATTATTCTGAACCCGGGGAAACTTTGTTTAACCCGGCAACCTCCCCACATAAAAATTATTTAGAAACCTGGATCGGAGTAGTTGAAACAGGAATACCCGTGTCTTACAATGAACCCTGTTTGCGTTCAGAAAAGGCCCGTTGGTTTGAAGTAAAATGCATCAAATTTGGTGATGGAATTGTTGTAACAAGGGAAAATATTATCACAGAAAAAAATAATGCCTTTGAAAAAATATTGATCTTTCCTCCTCTTATAAACGGGAAGCGACAGGATACGGATGTCAATATTTTACCGGAGGTACTGAAACTTGCTGAGGAGTTGACCGAAACGGGAAGCTGGGAATACGATATAATTACCGGCAGGTTTAATTGCTCAAAAGGAATGTACCAGCTTTTCGGATTGACAACATCTGGTATTTTGTCGCCGGAAGTATATATTGATTATACAAATGGGGAAGACAGAAAGGTGGCCATGGATTTGGTGAACCGGATGAAATATGAATTTGTTCCCTTTGAAGAAAAAATGACCATTTATCCCCGCACAGGAGGAAAAAAAATTATCCTGACCAGGGCTAGTGTAATTACCGATGAGAAAAAAAATCCTGTAAAGATGATCGGTATCAGCATGAATATTACAGGCCAAATGGAAGCAGCAGTAAGGATACAGGAAATGAACCAGGCATTATTGGGAAAGAACAACGACCTGGAAAACCTGAATGCTGAATTACGATCTTTAAATAGTGTGGCAGCAAAAGATTATAAAGGGACGCTACAGGTACTTTATACAAATTTAGAGTATATCGCCACCAATGAAGCCCGCTATCTCAGCAATACGGCCAAAGGCAATATAAGGAGAGCTCAATCTGCTATTCAGAAAATGAAATTGCTGACGGATGATATCAATACCTACCTGGAGCTTCATGAAACCAATGTTGTCCTCACCCCGGTTGACCCCAACGAGATAGTAAGGCATGTCCTGTCCATTTTGCAAAAAAAGATCGGGCAATATGACGTGCAAATAGAAGCTACTCAATTTCCTGTTATTCCTTCCCATCCCAAGCTGCTTTCCTTGTTGCTGATAAAACTTATTGACAATGCCATTAAATACAGAAAATTAGTGGCTGCTCCGCTTATCAAAATAAAATACTCTCAGGCAGATGAAATGAACGCTATACCCGGTGCCAGAAAAAATATACCCTATGGTATTATTTCTGTATCAGACAATGGTATAGGGTTTCGGGAATCTGAGGCAGAAAAGATTTTTAATCTTTTTTACAGGGTGGATGATAAAAGCAGTTACCATGGATCCGGCATCGGCCTTTCCGTTTGCAAAAAAATCATGGACCTGCATGGCGGATTTATAACAGCGGAAGGAATTCCGGCAAACGGGGCAACTTTTACCTGTTATTTCCCATTGATCCACCAATCACCTTAACATTCTCCGGCAGAAAAAAAAGTTTATAAAAAATATTACATCGATGGTAAGCAGGAGAAGAAAGAATGGAAAATTGGTTACCAAAACCAAACCGGGCAAAAGTGAACAAACCCTGGCCAAAAAAAACAGCACCAAAAAAGCCGCCTCAGATAAGCCATTTTATGTAGTTACCATTGGTGCTTCCGCCGGCGGAATAAATGCAATAAATGAACTGGTCAGTCAAATTAATCCCGAAATAAATGCAGCCTTTTTTGTGGTATTACATTTATCAAAGGCGGCATTGGGTGAGATCCTCACTTACCGGATAAAAAAGAACAGCAGGCTGCCTTGCACACTTGCCCGCCAGGACGATATTATTGAGCGGGGACAGATATACATTGCTCAGCCGGATGCCCATTTACTTGTAAGAAATGACAAGATCATTGTTGGCCACGGACCGGCTGAAAATCGCTTTCGTCCCTCCATTGACGTTTTGTTCCGGTCATCAGCCTCTAACTATGGTCCAAGAACCATAGGAGTAGTTTTAACCGGGTTTCTCAATGATGGTACTGCCGGTATGCTTGCCATAAAACAAAGCGGCGGGTTTTGCATAGTGCAGGATCCTAATGAAGCTGAATACCCATCAATGCCCTTATCGGTGTTGGAAACAATGAATGTTGACCATGGTATTCCTCTTAAAGAAATGGGGTTGGTTATTCAAAAAATAACCAATAAAATTCCGGTAAAAAATAAGATCACTCCCCTTGAAGTCATTGCTGAATCCAGGTTATCAGAACGATCGGCAACCGGCATAAATGAGGTGAGGAAAATAGGAGAAAAAACAATACTGGCATGCCCTGATTGTGGTGGCGGTCTATGGGCTATTGGTAACAGCCGGGTAAAACGCTACAGATGTCATATAGGGCATTCATATTCCGAGGCCGACCTTGAATTGGGCCAGTCAGAAGCGATAGAACGAACCCTATGGGTATCTGTCCGGATGATGAAAGAGAGAAAAAATTTTCTGACCAAACTTGCTGCCGAGCATAAAACAAAAGGTTTAATTAAAATAAGCAATGCATACTACCGGGAAGTTCAGCAATTGGAAGATCACATTAGGACTATAAAAAATTTATTGTTCGGAAATAATATCAAACAAAAAACCAACTCCGGCAAAACCAATTATTAAGTACCTTTCCCCATCACCCTGACGTTCAGACTATGAAGAAAAAAACAGTCCGGAAAAACATACCGGTAAAAAAAACCCGGCCTGCTGCACCTGCCAGTAAAAAAGAGGTCCCAAAAAAAAATCAATAAACCGCCAGCGTTAAACTTGCCGACAAAAGATCTGCCGCCGCAAGTTCAAAAACAAGTATAAAAAAATCTTTCCCTATTGTTGGCATTGGAGGATCGGCAGGTGGTATGGAAGCATTCTCAATGCTCCTGCAACATCTTCCGGATAACCTGGGAATGGCCTACGTTTATATTCAGCATCTGTCACCCGATCATAAAAGTTTTCTGCCGCAGATACTACAACGCAAGACCCAAATGCCTGTAATGCAGGCAAAGGATAATATGAAGCTGCAGAAAGACCATGTTTATATAATTAAGGCCAGTTTTAATATTTCAGTTTCAAATGGCAAATTAAAACTACAGAAGCTTCTTAAAGAACAAGGACATTACGCCATTGACAAATTCCTGATATCTCTGGCTGCGCAGTACCAGCAAAATGCAATTGGAATCATTTTATCCGGAACGGGCACCGATGGAACATTGGGATTAAAAGCCATTAAAGCAGAAGGAGGAATCAGTTTTGCCCAGGATAATACAGCAGGATATTCCGGTATGCCACATCATGCCGGTGGGAATGGGCTATGTGGATTTTGTGATGCCACCTGAAAAAATAGCAAAAGAACTGGCGTCATTCATTCAGCATCCCTACGCCATTACTACGCCCAATGACTACATGCTGGAAAATAGAAGCGAACTGCGGAAGATCCATTTGTATATGTATAATAAACGCGGAGTAGATTTTTCTTATTATAAGCAAACTACCATTCAAGGACGTATCCTCCGCAGGATGGCATTAAACAAGATAAAAGATCTTACTGATTACGTGCAATTGCTAAAGGAAAATAAAACAGAAGTGGATGCCCTGTACCAGGACCTGTTAATTACTGTTACAGATTTCTTCAGGGACTCCGCCCTCTACCAGGCATTGAGTACAAAAATATTACCGAACCTGCTAAAGAACAGAAAGCTCAATGATCCCCTGCGTATATGGATACCGGGATGTGCTACGGGAGAAGAAGCCATATCCTTTGCCATTGTGGTGTTGGAATACCTGGGAGAAAAAGCCATCAGCACCCAGATACAGATTTTTGCCACCGACCTGAACGAAAAAGCTATTGAACATGCCCGCAATGGTGTCTATTTAAAAACTGCCGTACAAAATATATCGCAGCAAAGGCTAAGAAAATTCTTTGTAAAAATAGATGGACATTACCAGGTGGTAAAGACGATAAGAGATATGTGCATTTTTGCCCCGCATAACTTGTTGAAGGATCCACCTTTTTCCAGGATGGATGTGATCAGCTCAGAACGTATTGATCTATATTGAATCAATGCCACAGAATAAGATCATGCATTCATTTCATTATGCATTAAAACCAACCGGCTATTTATTGCTTGGCAAATCAGAAACCATTGGCAATTCCTTTGACCTTTTTTTACAACCCGCCAAGCAACATAAGGTATATACCAAGCGGCGGGTAAATTCACCTTTGAGATTAGATTTTACTCCCAGGATCCATTCCCCGGCGTACGAATTAGCTGATGATGAAACGGCAGCCGCCCCGGACCATAGCAGGGAGCCGGACCTTGAAAAAGAAACAGATAAATTATTATTGAGTCGGTACGTACCAGCCAGCGTACTTGTTAATAAAGATTTAGAAATATTACGCTTCAGAGGTTCTACCTCCCGGTACATAGAACCTGCCTCGGGCAAAGCAAGCCTACACTTACTAAAAATGATCAAGGAAGAATTATCCTTTGATTTACGCACCGCACTGCATCATGCAAAAAAAGAAGGAAGACCATCAAAAAAAGAAGGAATAGTGATGGGCGTTAATGGCGGTTCGGTAGAAGTAGGCATAGAAGTGCTGCCCATGAGGACAAATGGAAAGGATGTTTATTATCTGATTATTTTTAAAGAGACCAAAGTACCGGTTCCTGATGAAGATAAAACCCAACCTATCTTAACGAAAAACAACCCGGTTACCGAAAAGAGAATTACCAATCTTGAAACTCAAATAAAAGAATCAAGGGACAGTATCCGCATCATGACAGAGGATTTTGAAGCTACCCGGGAAGAGCTTCAATCTGCTAATGAAGAAGTCTTGTCATCTAATGAAGAATTACAAAGCATCAATGAGGAACTGGAAACATCGAAAGAAGAACTGCAATCAACCAATGAAGAGTTAACTACTATTAATGAGGAACTTCAGATCCGGAACAATGAATTAAAAGAGTCAGGAGAATATGCACTTGCTATTGGTGAAATGATGCATGAATCCTTTGTGATGTTAACCAGCGACCTGAAGATCCGCAATGCCAATCATGGATTTTACCGCACCTTCCAGTTAACTCCGGAGGAGGTGAATGACAAAAACCTATTTGAAATTGGGGATCGCCAATGGGATATTCAAGAGTTGAGGCACCAATTGAAAATCATTCAGACCAAAGACATTTTGTATTCCACTTTTGAAATAATGGTTGAGTTTGCGCATATCGGCAAGAAGAATCTTTTATTTAATGTGCATAAATTTTCAATAAAGGAAGGCAGTGGATTCAGGATCATGCTGGCGATACAGGATTTGACAGACTGGAAACAAATGGAAACTACCTTAAAGTATAATGAAGAGCGTTTCCGGTTATTAATACAAAATGCATCAGATATTATTATTGTATTTGGCGCAGATGGCACTATACTATATGAAAGCCCTGCTACAGAAAATGTACTTGGATTTAAAGCAGAAGAAAATATCGGTAAAAATATAAGCAGGGATTCCGTAGTTCACCCCGATGACCGGCATGTCCTGGCTAACCTTTTAAAAACCGTTGTTGCTAACCCCACAGATAATGTAAATGGAGAATTTCGCCTGCGCCATGCGGATGGTGGTTACCGTATTATTGATGGTATATTCAGGAATTTTCTTAAGGATGAGAAAATTAAGGGGATCATTGGAACCTACCGGGATGTTACCGAGCGAAAATCACTTGAAATTCATAAAGAGGAATTTATTGGTGTTGCAAGTCATGAGCTAAAAACGCCTGTTACCAGTATAAAAGCCTACACTCAAATATTGGAGGCCGCATTCATTAAAGCAAATGATCATAAATCGGCCGGTCTGCTTACAAAAATGAATCGCCAGGTTGACCGGCTTACCACGTTGATCACCGACCTGTTGGATTATACAAGACTGGAAGGAGGAAAACTGAAGTTCAGGAAAGAAAAATATAACCTGAATGACCTGGTGCTTGAAGTAACTGAAGAAATGCAGCGAACCACTACCCAACATGCGATAGTAAAAAAAATGGGCAAACCGGTAAAATTAACTGGCGACCGCCTTCGCACCGGCCAGGTATTGACCAATTTGCTGAATAATGCAATCAAATATAGTCCCCACGGAAACAAAATTATAGTCAGTACAAAATCCAATTCGGATAGTGTAACGGTATGTGTGCAGGATTTTGGTATAGGGATTGATGAATATTTACAGGAAAAAGTGTTTGATCGCTACTTCCGTGTAAGTAAACCAACTTTTAATAGTATTTCCGGGTTAGGATTGGGATTATATATAGCCGCGGAGTTTATAAAAAGGCAGGGAGGAAATATTTGGGTAAAAAGTAAGCAAGGCAAAGGTTCAACCTTTTGTTTTTCCCTACCGCTGAATAATGAATGAACAAAAAGGATAATAAGATAGTTGCCCGGAATAATAAGCCTGAAAAAAGTTCAGGCACCCAGCCCGGCAAACGAAAGATTCTTATTGCAGAAGATGATCCGGGTATTGGAGATATTTTCGAGATCATTTTCACTGACGCCGGTTATTCAGTAGAAATAAAATGTAATGGCTCCGATCTTATTGAAAGAAATTTTGAATTGCCTGATCTATTCCTGATTGATAAACAATTACCCGGTGCCAGTGGCCTGGACATATGCCGTCATTTAAAAAGTAATAGTGAAACAATGCATATACCTGTAATACTTGCTTCAGCATCACCGGATCTGAATCTGATTTACCAGGATGCGGGTGCAGACGGATATATCAAAAAACCATTCGACATTACTCACCTGTTGGATATTGTTGACAAACACATTAATAAATAAAGGCAATCTGAGCTTATCCCTTTAACTAAAAAAAGATTAATATAAAATTCATACAAGTCAGGAGTATTAAAAATTGTAACGGTTCGCTCAGACTTGCAGGTAACTTTTGTATTTCATTTCAATGTAAAGGCAATATAGTTACCACCCGGTTTTAAACCCCGGCCACCACCTGCCGCTATTACTAAATACTGTTTACCATTTACGGCATATGTTATTGGAGTAGCAAAGCCACCGGCGGGAAGTTGATATTCCCATACTACCTCA